>NZ_JBYTCI010000002.1:0-165090 GCF_058790095.1 Terrabacter sp. FW104-15G4B
GGCGGGGGAGGCGGCGGCAACAGCGGCTACACCTTCGCCATGATCACCCACGAGACGCCGGGCGACACGTTCTGGGATCGCATCAAGGCCGGCGCGCAGCAGGCCGCCAAGGACACTGGCTCCACCTTGAAGTACTCCGCAGACCCGGACGCCAGCAAGCAGGCTGTGCTGATCCAGAACGCCATCGACTCCAAGGTCGACGGCATCGCGACGACGCTGGTGACCCCGGACGCGCTCATCCCCACGATCAAGAAGGCCCAGGCGGCCGGCATCCCGGTCGACACCTTCAACTCGGGCATCGACTTCTTCCAGAAGGCGGGGGCCCTGACGCACTTCGCCTCCAACGAGAAGCTGGCCGGTCAGCAGGCAGGCAAGCGGGCCGCCGCCGACGGCGCCACCAAGATCCTCTGCACCATCCAGCAGTCCGGGTCGGTGGCCCTGGAGGACCGCTGCGCCGGCGTGAAGGATACCTTCCCGAACACCGAGAACCTGCAGGTCAACGGCGCCGACGACGCTGCCGTCACCAGCGCCATCCAGGCCAAGCTGACCCAGGACAAGACGATCAACTGGGTCGTCACCCTCGGCGCGCCGCAGGCGCTCGACACGATCAAGGCGGCCCAGACTGCCGGAGCGAAGGTCAAGATCGGGACGTTCGACACCAACCCGGACGCGGCCCAGGCGGTGAGCGACGGCAAGATCGAGTGGTTCATCGACCAGCAGCCCTACCTGCAGGGCTACATGGCCATCACCCAGCTGTACCTGTTCAAGAAGAACGGCAACGTCCTCGGCGGCGGCCAGGCCGTGCTGACCGGCCCCTCCTTCGTCGATAAGTCGAACATCGCCCAGGTCCTCCCGTTCATCAAGCAGAACACTCGCTAACCGCCTCCAGGGGGTCGGGTCCGTCCAGATCTGTCTGGGCGACCCGGCCCCCGCCGAACAGCACTGGAGCTGTCATGAGTAGCACCCCCGTCAAAACCGACCCTTCGCCCCCCGCTCCTGCCGAGGCGTCCAACCGGGTCACCCTCGGCTGGTCGAACCGGCTGCTGGCACGACCCGAGATCGGCGCCCTCGTCGCCGCGGTGGTCATCTTCATCTTCTTCCTCATCGTCGCCCCGGCCTTCCGCACCCCGGCATCCTTCTTCACCGTCCTCTACCAGTCCTCGACGATCGGCATCGTGGCCGTCGGGGTCGGCATGCTGATGATCGGCGGCGAGTTCGACCTCTCCGCCGGAGTGCTGGTCACCACTGCGGGGCTCTTCAACGCGATGTTCTGTTACCAGCTCGGGATCAACCTGTGGGTCGGCGCGATCCTGTCGCTGGTGGTCTGCCTGGCGATCGGGTTCCTCAACGGCTACCTCGTCATGAGGACCGGCATCCCGAGCTTCCTCATCACCCTGGGCACGTTCTTCGTGCTGCAGGGTGCCAACCTCGGCGTGACCAAGCTCGTCACGGGATCGGTGTCCAGCCCGAACATCAACCAGATGGCCGGGTACGACTCCCTCAACTGGATCTTCGCCCACGAGTGGGAGATCGGCTCGGTCACGCTGTCGATCACGGTCATCTGGTGGTTCCTCTTCGTCGCGCTCGCCGCCTACGTGCTGCAGCGCACCAAGATCGGCAACTGGATCTACGCCGTCGGCGGCAACGCCGCCTCGGCTCGCGCGGTGGGTGTCCCCGTCACCCGGGTCAAGGTCGGCCTGTTCATGACCGTTGCCTTCCTCGCCTGGTTCGCCGGCATGCACTACCTGTACAACTACAACACGCTCCAAGCCGGCAACGGCGTGGGCAACGAGTTCCTCTACATCATCGCCGCGGTCGTGGGTGGCACGCTCCTGACCGGCGGCTACGGCAACGCCATCGGCGTGGCCATCGGTGCCTTCATCTTCGGCATGACCAGCCTCTGCATCGTGTACGCCGGATGGGACCCGAACTGGTTCAAGGCCTTCCTGGGCGTCATGCTCCTGCTCGCCGTGATGGTCAACCTCTACGTCAAGCGACTCTCGACCGCCCGAAAGGTGAGTTGACATGACCGACACCCTTCACGACCACGCCGATCGCGACCTGTACAAGGGCGAGCCGCTTGTCGAGATGACGAACATCGGCAAGACCTACGGCGCGGTCCGCGCGCTCAAGGGGATCAACCTGACCGTCAACGCCGGCGAGGTCACATGTGTCCTTGGTGACAACGGCGCGGGCAAGTCGACCCTCATCAAGATCATCTCCGGGCTGCACCCGCACAACGAGGGGACGTTGAAGGTGGACGGCAAGAAGGTCTCGTTCTCGTCGCCGCGCGACTCCTTGGCGCACGGCATCGCGACCGTCTACCAGGATCTCGCGGTCGTCAACCTGATGGAGGTCTGGCGCAACTTCTTCCTCGGCTCCGAGATGGTCTCGGGCGGGGCACCGTTCGCCCCGCTGAAGATCAACGACATGAAGCGAATCGCCGACGAGGAGCTGCGCAAGATGGGGATCGTCGTCAAGGACATCAACCAGCCCATCGGCACACTGTCCGGCGGCCAGCGCCAGTGTGTGGCGATCGCCCGCGCCGTGTACTTCGGCGCCCGCGTACTCATCCTCGACGAGCCGACCGCTGCCCTCGGCGTCAAGCAGTCGGGCGTGGTGCTCAAGTACACCGCCGCGGCCCGTGACGCGGGCCTGGGCGTCGTCTTCATCACGCACAACCCGCACCACGCGTACCTCGTCGGCAACCACTTCGTGATCCTCAAGCTGGGACAGGCCGTGCTCGACAAGAAGCGCGCCGACGTGGGACTCGACGAGCTGACCCGCCAGATGGCCGGCGGGGACGAGCTCGCCGAGCTCTCGCACGAGCTGCAGAAGTGAGCGAGGTGACGTCATGAGCGTCGCCGTCGCGCACCACACCCGCAGCTCGAGCGCGCTCGCGCTGGAGGAAGGAGCTCGCCAGGCGGCCTACCGCGGGACCGACCTCGTGGTCATCCACATCGTCGAGTCGCTCGACAACGACATCGCGGAGGCCAACCGGGCCGGCATCTCCGACGCCGTCGAGAAGGCTCTCGAGGCTACCTGCCTGCCCGACCTGCGGTGGGGCGTCCAGGTGGTGCCCGGCGGCCGCGACATCGCGGACGTCTCCAGCGCGATCCTGCGCACCGTCGGCGAGCTCGGACCCGACGTGCTCGTCATCGGAGCGCGTCGACGGTCCCCGGTGGGCAAAGCGTTCCTGGGCAGCGTTGCCCAGAACCTCATCCTCGATGCCGACATCCCGGTTCTCGTCGTCAAGAGCCCGAGATGACGACCCGGCAGACGATGCCAGGAGCGGGCGCTGCTCCGAACGCTCTGCTGCGTGCGTTGCACCGCTCGCTAGTCTGCGGCCATGCCCGAGCCCATTGACGTCCGCATCGACCGCGAGACGCCTATCCCGCTCTACCACCAGCTGGCCGAGCAGCTGAGTGCGGCGATCGCCAAGGGTCAGCTGCAGCCGGGCGACGCGTTCGAGAACGAGGTCGCGATGGCCGACCGTCTCGGCGTCTCGCGGCCGACGGTGCGGCGGGCCATCCAGGAGCTCGTCGGGCAGGGCCTGCTCCTCCGGCGGCGCGGTCTGGGCACAACGGTGGCCGGCCGGCAGATCCACCGGAGGGCCGAGCTGACGAGCCTCTACGACGACCTCCGACGCGAGGGCTCGGGGGACCCCCGCACGGAGGTACTCACTCACGAGCTGACGACGGCCGACGTCGCAGCCAAGGCCATGGGTCTGCCCGTCGACACTCCGTTGCTGCGCCTCGTCCGTCTCCGTCTCGACGGGGATCGGCCGCTCGCGATCCTCCGGAACTGGCTGCCGCCGGCCTACTCCGACCTGAGCCGCGACGAGCTCGAGCACAATGGCCTCTACGCACTGCTCCGTGCGCGCGGCGGCAAGCCGGTCGTCGCCCACCAGCGCATCGGCGCCCGACAGCCGTCCGCCTCTGAGCGCAAGCACCTGCACCTCACGCCGTCCCAGCCGGTCCTGACCATGTCACGCACTGCCTTTGACGCCGTCGGCGGCCCGGTCGAGTACGGCGACCACTGTTACCGCGCCCAGGACTACTCCATCGAGGTCATGCTCGACGAGCGCTGACCTGGCGCCGGGCAGTCCGTGGCGCCCCACCGGAAAGGTATGCCGTGTCGCCGCTCTCGTTGCCCGACTCCCTCCCTCCCCCGCGCCGTCCGTCGCCGTCGTCCGTGCCGAGCCTGCGGTGGGGCGTGCTCGGCACCGGGTGGATCGCAGACCGCTTCGTCACGTCCGTGATGACATCGACGACGCAGCAGGTCGTGGCCGTGGGGTCTCGTTCGCAAGGGTCCGCCGACGCCTTCGCAGCTCGAGCCGGAATCGAGAAAGCATTCGGTTCGGCTGACGGTCTCGTCTCGGACCCGGACGTCGACGTCGTCTACGTGGCGACGCCGCATCATCTGCACCGGCCAGGCGCGCTCCTGGCGGTGCGCGCCGGCAAGCACGTACTCGTCGAGAAGCCGTTGGGCCTGGATGCCTCTGAGGCTGAAGCGATCTCGTCGGCGGCAGCGGCTGCCGGCATCTTCTGCATGGAGGCGATGTGGTCGCTCTTCCTGCCGCGCTTCGACGTCGTTCGCCGTGTGCTCGACGCGGGACTCCTCGGCGACCTCCGCACGGTCATCGCCGACCACGGGGAGCGCTTCAGTCCGCCGCACCGCATCCTCGACCCGGCGATGGCAGGCGGGTCGCTGCTCGACCTCGGCACCTACGTCACGACGCTGGCGACGTGGGTGCTCGGACCGGCGCTGACAGTCCAGGCAGCCGGGGAGATGACCGCGTCCGGCGTGAACGGTCAGGCAGGCATGGTGCTGACCCATGCCAGCGGCGCGACGAGTGTCCTGCACTCGACGCTGCTCACGCGTACGCCCACGTCCGCGACCATCGCTGGGACCTCGGCCACGCTGACGCTGCCCGGACCGTTCTTCCAGCCGGGCGACGTCGTCGTCACGTCTGCCGACGCCTCACGCTCGGTGCGGTGGACCGACCCCGAACCGATCGGCCACGGGGCGCTCTACCACTGTGCCCTCGAGGTGGCCCGCTGCATCGGCGCCGGCGAGCTCAGCTCACCGCTGCACCCGCCCTCGTCCGTGCTTGCCAACATGCGGGCCCTCGACGAGGTCACCCGGCAGGTCGGCGTCGCTTACCACTAGTGGCGGGACGCTCGCGGCGACGGGGCCGCTCTCAGCGCACGAGCAGCGTGAGCGCCGACACGACCGTGGCGGCCAACACCGCCTGGTCGAACCGGGTCTGGCTCAGACGACGGGCCGTGTGGAGGCCGACCCACGTGCCGACCAGCACGAACGGCAGGAGCGCCAGCGTCCGCCAGAGCGTCTCGCTGCCGAAGAGGCCCAGTTCGACGCTGAAGGGCACCTTGCAGAGGTTGACGCCGAGGAAGAACAACGCGCTCGTGCCGAGGAACCGCCGCTTGTCGACTCCCTGAGCGACGAGGTAGAGCGTCATGACCGGGCCTGCGGCATTCGCGGTCATCGTGGCGAAGCCGGCGGCTGCCCCTGTGCCCACGGCAGCCGCTCGTGACGAGCCCACGCGGGCGGCGTCCGGCGTCCTCCAGGTCAGGACGAGCTGCAGTGCCGCGAGGAGGAGGAGCAGGCCGCCGATGGCGCGACGGAGCGTGCTGTCGTCGACGCGGGAGAGGAAGAGCGCGCCGAGGACCAGGCCCGGCAGGACGGCAGGGATCAGCCGCCGGAGCAGAGCGAGGTCGCCATCGCGGCGGTAGTGCCACACCGCGACGACGTCACCGACCAGGAGCAGCAGCAGGATCGCCGCCGTGGACTCCTTGGTGGGCAGCACCAGGGCGAAGATGACGACGGCGATGCTCGCGACACCGCCGATGGCGGTCTTGGCGAAGCCGATGAGCAGGGCGGCGACGGCCAGCAGCGCCAGAGCCGCGAGCGTCATCGCCTCTTCCTGCGCCGCCGGCTGGCCGAGGCGCACCTCATCGAGCCACGACGCCCTGGTCGGCTCGCTCCAAGACGTGGCGTGCGGTGGCGGCGGCGCGGGCGAGAGCCTCGCGGACCGGCTGGGCTCGATGCTCGTCGGAGAGGATCTCGACGCCCCATGGCCCGTTCCACCCGGCCTTGCGCAGCGCGCTGATCATGCCCGTGAGGTCGAAGACGCCTTCACCGCAGTAGCGGCGGCGGTGCACGGTGTCCTCGAACAGGGTCCCGACGATGTGCGCGTCGGCGTCGTTGAGCTCCACGCCGACGATGCGGTCCAGCGGGACGTCCGCGAGCTCGGAGGCCGGCGTCTGCGCGCGCGCGACGTGCCACGTGTCGATGATGACGCCACCTGCCGGGTGTCCGGAATCGACGACGAGCCGCAGACCGTCGCGCAGCGTCTTGACGTTGGACCAGGGGAAGAACTCCAGGCCCAGGCGTGCGCCGACGTCGGCGGCCTGGGCCGCCAGTGCGGCGAACCGAGCTGTCCACAGGTCACGGTTCCACGGGCCGTCGTCGCCATCGGGAGTGACCTTGAGGTGTCGTGCGCCGAGCGCCTCCGCGGCTTGGAGCAGCTCCTGGCGGACTCGATCCGACTCCACGCGGTGGCGCCCGTCGTCCCACCAGTACGGGATGCCCTCGAGCTCCAGGGGGGCGATCCCGTTGTCGGCGAGCAAGACGCGGATGCCATTGAGACCATAGGCCGCCACGGCCGCCGGGAGGTCGTCGGAGAGCAGCCCGAAGCCGCGGAAGCCGGCCGCTGACGCGGCTTCCACCCGATCGCGCAGGCTCAGCAGGCTGCGCACGTCGGACCGGTCGGAGGCAGCATCGCCGGCGCTGGTCCAGCAGGTTGCGAGCAGGTCATCAGGCTGTTGAGGCGCAGCAGTCCTCATGACTGCCGGACCTCGTCGAGCCGCACCGGACGGTGCTCTGCCAGGGACAGGGCAGCGGCCTCGGCGATGTGAGCGACGGCAAGGGCGTCATCGACCGTGCACGGCGACTGCCGTCGCCCGGCGACCACATCCGTGAAGGCTTGCAGCTCCGCCTGGAACGCGGCCGCGAGCCGGTCCATGAAGAACGTGGCGGCTGGCCCGGAAGGCCACGCTGCGCCGGGTTCGAGGTTGCGCAACGGGGTGGTGTCACTCCAACCCGCGGCGACGCTGTCGCCCGTCCCGTGCAGCTCCAGCCGGACGTCGTAACCGCGTGGGTTGTAGCGGCTGTTCGAGACGACCGCGGTCGCGCCGTCGTCGAAGGTCAGCACCGTGGCCGCTGTGGCCACGTCTCCGAGCTCGGCGAAGAAGTCCGCGCCCTTTGCGCTACCGGTGGCGTAGACCTCGACGACCTCTCGACCGGTGACCCAGCGGACGGTGTCGAAGTCGTGCACGCTGCAGTCCCGGAAGATCCCACCGGAAGCCGCGATGTACTCGCGCGGCGCAGGCGCCGGGTCCAGGGTGGTCGAGCGCACCGTGTGGACCCAGCCCAGCTCCCCCGACTCCACGGCCGCACGGGCCGCGCTGAAGGCCGGGTCGAAGCGGCGTGGGTAGCCGACCTGCACCGGTACCGCCCTCTGCCTCACGTAGTCAGCGATGGCCGCGGCCTCGGCCAGGTCGGCCGAGAGTGGCTTCTCGCAGAAGACCGGCAGACCGGCGTCGACCCCGGCCCGGATGAGCTGCGTGTGGGCGTTCGTGGCCGCAGCGATGACGAGGCCATCGATGCCGCTGTTGAGCAGGCTCTCCGGCGAGTCGGCCTGCTCGGCGCCCACCCGCTCTGCGACGGACAGAGTCGCTGCAGGCACGACGTCCGTCACGACGAGGGTTTCGACGGCGGGCAGCCGGGACAGGGTGTCGGCGTGGAACGAGCCGATCCTGCCGAGCCCGATCAGGCCAAGGCGCATGGGTTCTCCTCGAGAGGGGCTGGTGGCGCCATGACGTCGGCCCCAGGCCGCGGCTGCGCCCGAGGACGTCGTGGTCCCAGGTCGGTCACCTCAGCGTGGGGGCACCAGTGCCGTCGTGGCACCGTGCAGACCCCTCAATAACCCCTCAGCACCGCGGGGACGGCGAACTGGCTTCAACCTCAGTGGGCGTGGATCCGCGGAGGGATGTTGTAGGCCGTGACCACCTCGACGTTGGCCGAGACGGACGTGGGGGCGCCGGGCACCAGCCGGTGCGCCCGCATCACCTGGCGCACGCCGTTCCGCATGTCGGCGTGGAGGTCGTGGTTGAGGACGGCGGTGAGCACTCCCGAGTGCAGCAGGTCGAGGTTGTCCTCGTCCAGGTCGTGCCCGATGAAGACTGCGGGAGGACGGCCCGCGGCAGTGAACGCCCGGGAGATGGCCTGGTTGCCGCCCCCGACCGAGTAGACCGCGCACACGTTGGGCTGCTCGGCGACCAGGTCGGCCACGAGCGCCCCCATCGTCGCGTCGAGGCCGTCGCTGTCGGAGATCGTGTGGATGCGTCGACCGGGCGCGAGGCGCGAGAGCGCCGACGTGAAGGCGTCCGCCCGCTCCCGCTCGCCGAAGAAGAAGGACCGGCTCAGGGTCAGGAGCACGTCCCCGGACCGGTCGCCGAGGACCTGCGCCACCAGATAGGCGGCTGTGGCCCCTGCCGCGGCGTTGTCCAGTCCGACGTAGGCCACCCTCGCGCTGTCGCGCACGTCAGTGACGAGGGTGACCACGGGGATGCCGCGGCCGGCGAGCCGGTCGACGGCGGATGCAACAGTGGGGTCGTCAGGGGCCTTGAGCACCACACCGTGGCAGACGCGTCCGCGCCGACCCAAGGCGTCGAGCACCTCGACCGCGGCGGCGACATCGGCGTTCTCGCGCAGGTGGAAGCGCGCCCGGACCGCGGCTGGGCGCAGCGCGGGCAGCTCGTCCTCGAGTGCCGACCTCACAGCAGAGCTGAACCGCGACGGAGCCTGGATGACGACATCGAGCAGCAGCGTGCGCGCGGCGAGACGCAGCTGGGTCTGCTGGCGGTCCAGGTCGAGCACGGCCTGTTCGACCGCTCGTACCGCCCGCGCGCTCGCCCCTGGACGGCCGTGCAGCACGCGGTCGATCGTCGCCTCCGAGAGCCCCGACTGCTCGGCGATGTCCCGTACCCGGTGCGACCTGGGGCGCGCTTGGTCCATGCCTGCGAGCGTAGCTCCAGGCGCACTCCATGAGGTCTTTCTGAGGGCTTTCACCTCTTCGATGACAACGGTCCCGCGCGATCCTTGAGGCATCCCCGGCACCACACCGCAGCGTCGCAACGGCCCGCCCCGGTGACCGTCGTTCCTCCCGAGGAGGGCACCATGACCATGACATCGACCGGCTCGCGCCTGGACTGGATCCGTCCCGAGGACGCCCGGCTTCCAGACCTGCTCGCGGTGCTCGCCCAGCAGACCGAGCTCGCCGACTACCCGCACGCGACCCGCGTCGAGCAGGAGGTCCTCGTCTACGACTGGGCCACCCTGCGGCATACAGCCGGTGAGGACGCCACCCGCCGGGACGTCCAGGCCGAGCTGGCGCGTGCCCTGTCCGACGGCCCCGGGATCGTCGTGTTCGCAGGGGCTTTCGAGACCGCCTCGCTCGACCGCGCCACCGCGGCCTTCGAGCGGATGATCGCCGAGCAGCGCGCAAGCGGCGCGGCCGCCGGTGACCACTTCGCCAAGCCCGGCGCCAACGACCGGATCTGGAACGCCCTCGAGAAGTTCGCCGTCGCCGACCCCGAGGCCTTCGTCGGCTACTACGCCAACGACGGCGTCGCGCTCGCCGCGCAGGCCTGGCTCGGGCCCGGCTACCAGGTCACCTCGCAGCTCAATGTCGTCAACCCGGGCGGCGCCGGCCAGACCGTCCACCGCGACTACCACCTCGGCTTCCAGTCCGCCGAGACCTGCGCGACGTACCCGGCGCACGTGCACGCCCTCTCACAGGTGCTGACCCTGCAGGGCGCCGTCGCCCACGTCGACATGCCGGTCGAGTCGGGACCGACGCTCTACCTGCCGCACAGCCAGAAGTACTCGCACGGTTACGTCGCCTACCAGCAGCCCGAGTTCCAGGACTACTTCCTCGCCCACCATGTGCAGCTGCCGTTGTCGGCCGGCGATGCGGTTTTCTTCAACCCGGCGCTGTTCCACGCCGCCGGCACCAACCACACCACCGACGTGCGCCGGATGGCGAACCTCCTGCAGATCAGCTCGGCCTTCGGTCGAGCCATGGAGACCGTCGACCGGGCTCGGGTCGTCCAAGCTGTCTACCCCGCGCTCCTCGCCGCCCGGGCCGTCGGCATGACGCCTCGCGCGATCGCCAACGTCATCGCCTCGGCCGCGGAGGGTTACGCATTCCCGACCAACCTCGATCGCGACCAGCCCATCGACGGGATGTCGCCGCCAACCCAGGCCGAGATCGTGAACGAGGCCCTGGCCGACGGCTACCCTGCAGCTCACCTGACTGACCGACTGGCACGCCAGCAAGCGGCGCGAGGCAGCCACTGAACCGACCACGGCGCAATCCGGAACGGGCCGAGCAACGCCGATACCACGGCGCGCCCGGTAGTCCTGCAGTCCCGAGCTCATCAAGCGCTCTTACCTGCACCCGGAGAAACCCGATGGTGACGGCGCTGAAGTCCGCCGCGATTGCATACGCCCTCCCCCACATCGCTACAGGTGAGGCACGGGGCGCGCAAGATGCGCCATCCCGTGCGCAACTTCGCCACGCCTTCCCCATAGAACCTTCCGGCCGCGTCGTTTCCCCAGTCAGCGGCGCGCGCGTGCCTTCGGCAATCAACACCGCCGGATACCCGGCTACGAACATGGGAGAGGCCCTGATCGGCGTTTCCGCTGGTCAGGGCCCCTCGGGGTACTGGGTGGCAGGTGAAGGATTGGAACCTTCGTAACTGTCGCAACGGAATCACAGTCCGAGCAACGCGAGACGCTGATCAGCGCGGATTCATCGCACGCCGCAACTTCCGCACTGATTCCCCACAGACAGTCGACACCAGCCGATAACCATCGACGCGAACCGAACGCGCCTGGAGCGGAACGGAGCCGCTCTCGCTGCCCATTTCTAGCCGGTCGTTGTTTACCGGATCTGCCGAGAAGCGGACGTGCAGGAGCTTGAAGAACTCCAGAGGCATTGGCGCCTGCGCGGCCCTGGGCGGTGGGGACGGGACGGGCAGCTCAGCCTCCGTCGACCGTAACTGGTCGGCGTACGAGTCCGGCGACCTGGTCGTACGCGAGTCGGACCGCGGCCTTGTCCTGGGGGCTGGTCACGACGAGAGTGTGGGCCAGTTGCCACCCATCTGAGGCGCTCCTCGCTAGGCCGCCGCGGCCAGGGTCACACGCGCTTGCTCAACAGCTGCGAAGAGATCTTTTGCCGCAATGGGTCGCTATCTCGCATTCTGCCGGACCGATCCAGCCTTTGACCGGACGAGACTCCGGCGGCTGCCTACCGTCGAAGGGGTCAGGGAAACCAAAGAGGGGGTCACATGTTCCACAGGATCACAGCAGCGGTGGCAGTCGCCGCCGTAGCTCTGCTCGGCGCGAGCGCCTCAGCCTCGGGGGCACCGGGCGGAAACCTCTCCGGCGCGATCTTCACCACCGATGTCACCGGCGTGCCGGTGAACCTCAACCACTACCAGAACAAGCAGGACGTCTACCTCAACGGCGGGCCGGGGATCAACGCCCCGGTCAGCGCGGCGGGGCTCCCCGCTGGGACGTACTCCTACCAGGTCACGAACCCGAACGGCAAGGTCCTCCTGTCACAGGACGACGTCAGCTGCCGCCAGTTCACGGTCGACGGGTCGGGCCGGATCGCGACGGTGATCGCCACCAGCCCCTGCACGACCGGGGCCCACGTGCAGAGCACCGACCTGGAGGACCTCGGGCGGACGGTCCAGCTGTATCCGTTCGCCGACACGCCGAACCCGGGCGGGGTCTACAAGGTCTGGGTCTCCCAGACGTCCGACCTCAACTGCAACGCACCGGGCAACAAGAACTGCTTCGTGCCGAGGTACAGCAAGACCGACAACTTCAAGGTCAAGGCCAACGCGATCGTCGAGCTCGACACGCGCTTCTGGCGGCCGGGCTCGGACACGCCGCTACTTGGAATGGCGGCGGGATGGGTCGACACCAACGGCGCGAGCAACGTCAAGTTCTCCGAGTACAACCCGGCGATCCTCGCCTACAACGAGGCCCACGTCGAGGCGGTCGAAGAGGGCACCCACACGGTGACCGTGTCGAACCAGGCAGGGTGCACCATCGACCGCGTGGTCGGCCCGCGCGGTGAGACCTACAAGAACGGGTCGGGAAAGTACTCCGTATCCGTAGCCGTCGCACCCTCCAACGCGGGTGACGACACCACGTACCGCGTGGAGGTCTTCTGCAAGTAAGGACCTCGGCAGGTCAGGTGACGGCGGGCGGGGGCCCGCCGTCATCCACGTGCCTCACCAGTCGCCCGTCGGCGCCCCGACCGCGGCTCCCCTGTCCAAGTCGAGCGAGAAAGTCCCGGTCCCGCTGCTCCGCCAGCGCAGCGGCCTCGCCGTTGAAGGCCGCGGCGCTGGCGTCGGCGAAGAGGTGGCCGCAGCCCGGGTAGGTGAAGAGCTAGCCGTCGTCAGCCGCAGCGACGATGGACCGCGCCGCGTCACGTCCCCCTCGTCGATGAAGAACTCATCGGCCTTACCGCCGTGAATCTGCACCGGGACGCCTTCCAGCCAGTCGGGCGCGAAATCCCTGTTTACCGGATTTGCCGCGCGGAGGACGTTGGGCCGAGCCTGTCGCGCGGTGCATGTGGGGCCTCACCTTGCAAATGATCTGACTCTGGAGGAGCACGCACGGCGGAGACCAGGAGACTTCGGCGCCCCCAAGCAACAGGCGGACATGTGGCTCAGCTCCGACGGGACCAGAACATGAATCGCGAGGAGAGTTGCATTGCCGGGGTCACAGGTTCCTCCGCCTCCTGCCAAGGGAACTCACTCCGGTACTCGTCGAGAGACTTCTGCGTCTTGTCGAAGTAGTCAGGATCGACTAACCACCGGGCCACGATGCCGTTCATCACCCGAACATCAGTCGACGGGATGTAGGTCCGCCACTCGGCGCGCTCATCAAGGAAGATCTCCGTCATCAGCATTCCCAGGTGAGGGCTCACCCCCATGGCAAGCACTCGGGCAAAATGCAGGTTCCGGATGGTGTCCTGATGCACGTCCGTAACCCGCTGCCCCTCGCGATTGCGGGGCGCCTGGTCGGCCAGACTGCGTGTGCCCTGCGAAAGCATCTCGGCGAGCCGCTCCCTCTGCCGGAATGTTCGCTCGCGCTGCCATTGCCCTCGAGTCGTACTCCATGAGGCCAGCGCGGTCAGCCCGCCCCCGACCACCGCCCCTGCTACAGCGCCCCAGAAGGCAATCCAGCCCGCAGCCAGTGCCGAATCCATGGGCGCATCTTGCCGGAATGGACGGACACGGTCTCTGCACAGAGCCCGGTCCGTCCGCCAACGACTACCGCACATGCCGCCGATCGGTCGTGCCGATGAGCGCTCCTCGGGAGCCGTGAGTGGAAGCACATGGGCTCAGGCTTCGCCATGTGCGGGCAGTTCATAACCGTGGTCGGCCAGGTAGCCACGCAGGGACAGCATCGCGAATCCGGGTTTCGCCCTGAGGAGCGGCACGAGATCGATGACCGATCGCGAGCGGTTCATCAGATCCGCCACGGGGATCGCGACAACCTCATGAAGCCTCGCGGCTAACTCGTCCTCGGCCATTCGCCTGCTCGTCTCGACGTCCAGCAGGCTGATGCCCGGCAAGTCGATGGTGGTTTCGCCGTCCGGTCGGAGCCACTCGATGTCTGGGATGGCCCCGGTGCGTTCGGCCCTCAGCGTGAGCAGGCACTGGTGTGCCGGGCGGAACTTGCCTGCCGGAACGTCTGGGTCCCAGCCGAGGTTGAGGTAACAGTCACCGCCGCCCCACGAGGATCTTTGGAGATTTACGACCTGGTAGTCGGAACCGGAGGAAGTGCGGAACCAGTTGAGACCTCGTTTACGAAAACCGAGCGGCTTGAGGGCACCGGCGAGCGTGCGCTCGGCCAATCCGGCTACGTCCATAAGCGCAGCCTGTCAGAGCTCCATGGCTGGACTCGTTGCCGCGCCGAGAAGCTCCTCTGTCCCAGGTCGCGACGCCGTCGGACGTCCCGTCATGCCGCCAGTCGTGACCTGCCCGTCACGAGTGCGACGAATCCTGAGTCGACAGTTTGTTGAGGTCGCGTTTGCAGAATCCGTGGTGAGCCCATTCCTCGTTGAGCACGGTGCCCAGGCATTGCCGCACTGTCCGCCCCTTGGCGTACGGGGGCCATCTGTCGTCGTCGGGGACCGGCGCGGTCTGCCCGAGCTGATCAGGCGTGACCGCGGCCAGCCACGTCTCGATCTCCATGGCTTTCCGGTTCCGTACGGCGAGCACCTCGTCGAGGCTCGGTTGGGCGGACGAGTCGAGCCCGCTCTCCTCTTGGTTCATGACCAAGGGTGGACCCAGCCCCATGGCTGTGAACGGCTCAGTGAGCCCGAGCACGCAGCGTCGGAACCAGGAGTCGTGCACGAAGACCAGGTGACGCAGGGTTTCGACCATCGACCACTCGCCGTCGACGCCATGATGTTCGCTGTTCTCGGGCATGGACCGGACTTGCTCCGTGGTCGTGGCCCATTCGTCCCGGAGTTGCCGCCAGGCCTCTCGCAGGTCGTCCGGCTGATCGGAGCGGATCAGCAGCCGTACCGGGTGACGGCAGTCGAGCTCCGCCTCGACGTACGGCATCACCTCGACCCCGTTGACCACGAGATTGGTTACCAGGCCGTCGATCTCGGCGTCCTGCATGACCACGCCGACCATCCGCGCTCTACTCAGGTCGCATTCGCGGAACTCTGCGCCGGTGAGGTCCTCGTCGTCGAAGCGTCGCATCCAGACAGACTAGGTCGCTCCGCACACCCCACGCCCGGTCTGCCGCGTGTGGACTACCTCGTGGTCATCGAAGGGACCAAGCTGGGCTGAAGCGCACGTCCGCACGTAGCCGCGGCGCGGGCATCCCTATCGACGTCGGTATCGCTTCACGACCGCCTGAATCTGCAGGGCCGCCCCGGCGTTGCGCGATCTCACCGAGGGAAGCGGTCCCGGCACATCCGTGAAGGCCGAGACACCCGAGACACCTATTTCTCGACCGGAATGCAGACGGACGCGCACCCCGCCACTGTCGACCACACGATCGACCTGCGACCACTCCAAGATGTACGTCCGGGCCAGGTTGGCGATAACCAGGCCGTCGCCCGATACATCCAAACGCATGCGCCAGTTGCGCATAGTCACGACAGGGCCCAAGACCACGGCCAAGGGACTAAGCCAGGACAGCAGGCCTCCCGCGACGAATGCCGCCCCGGACAGCATGAGCGCGAATGCAGCCAGCAGCACCGTGGTCAGGACGCGGAGAGCCGTCGGTTGCCTCATCACCAAAGCGGCTGCCACGCCAACATTATCGGCGGCCAGATCGTCGTCCGCGGAATGGAGGAGCCGCGCGCCCCCTAGCGACCGGATCATCCGCAACTGCCGCCGAGCGTGCCGCGCCGAGGCCTTGCCGCTGTGCGCGTCTTACGGCGGGCTTGTGTGTCAGTGTTTCGCTCGTGACCATCGCCGACCTGCTTGAACGACTTCCTTCTCCAGACCGCTTGCGTGAACTGTCCGTCGCTCTCGCCGTCCTCGACGTCGCGATGAGCCCTCAAGACGACCGGGAGGATCGCTACTTCCAGTTCGATCCGCGCGACACCTCCGGGGTCGCGTTGGCCAGCATGGACAACGGTTCAGGCGACCGCTACTACATCGCCTTCAGCGGAGACGCAGTGTTCGGTTGGGGATTCGCGCATGAGTCCCCCATGAGCCCCCTCACACGAACACCTGTCTCGCTGTGGCCTGGCCTTCTCGACGGCATGCCGGCTGAGTTTGAACCTCTGACGCGGGACGCCCGTTTCCAGATCGCCGACACCTTCGTGGCTACGACGGCCTTCTGGTCCGAGGGGGGATACGCGTGGCGCACGGGGTCCGCCACACCCCGGACGGACGACCCGGACGCTGACGGCGCCGAAGAACTCTTCGAGCTGATCCTCAACGACAGCCCCCAAGCGTTCGCGCGCTTCGCCCAGGACTACCTCGAGATGGACCCCAGCGAAGCAGCGATCAGCGCCGTCTACACATCACACCCGCTCGACCCCCAGATCCTCGCGAAACTCAACGCCGACGCCGACTACGACGACGTCAGCGAGCAGGCGCGTGCGCTGGGGCTTTCCGCGCCGTAAGCAACATCCGGACATGCCGCGGACGGGACGTCCGATCTTGCCGCAAGCTGCGCGGCTCTGTACCCAGCTCAGGCCGCGCGTGCAACCTTTCAGTGCCCACAGGTGTCGAACCATCGTGACGCCAGACTCGCTGCGCCGGCTCCTGATCATGACCGCCCTGCTGCTCCCCGCGTATGCCGCGACGGCCTGCGCGGCGCCGGCACCGGCCACACCCGTGACATTCCATAAAGGACTTATGGCGGGGGGGCGACTCGACCTCGATCACATTGGCCGCCGAAGCATGCCAGCGAGAGCCCTACAACTCACGCATCTTCGAAACTGCCAAGCAAGTACGGGTTGCACTGAGTGCCGTACCGCCGGTAGGCGATGCTGCGCCGGCGTGCAGTGACCTGGTCGTCGTGCGACTCAGCCGGCCGGTAGGCGACAGGATTCTGGTGGACGCCAGCACCGGCCGCCAGACGCCTCTCGTCAAAGGAGGCGTCGGCGCCAAGACCTAGATTCCCGGGTGGGCCGGCGCTCGCGCCAGACGACTAGTGACGAACGTCCGGAAGTGCCGCCGTAGCGCGGTCGTGCCGATGGGCGGACGCGGGGTAGTCCGGCTCAGGACAGGGAGGCGCCTTGATCCGGCACGCGCAGAGGGGCCGCGGCCTAGGGTTGCGCTCATGGATGCGGATCAGCCCGACACCAACACCAAAGTGCAGGAACAGATAGACGATCTGCGTTCGCGCGCCGATGCAGCCGACGAGCGGGCTTCCGCGAGTGAATCCCGCGCCGACAAGGCTGAGTCGCGCGCTGATGACAGCGGCACCCGGGCGGATGCGGCTGAATGCCGGACGGACGCGGAAGGCGAGCGTGCAAAGGATGACCGTCGCAGGATCGCAGAGGTCGAGGGCCGACTCGACGTCCACGAGGAGATGATTGCCGAGCTCCAAGCCGAAGGGCTCATCAGCAGTAAGCAGGCAGCGCAGCTAGACATTGCCCTACAGACCGCCCGCACGATCGGTGCCGCCGTTGGGATTGTCATGACTCTGTTCCGTGTCAACGAAGCGGGGGCCTTCGCGATCCTGAGGAAGGCAAGCCAAGACAGCAACCGCAAACTGCGGCTGGTGGCTCAAGAGGTCGTCCTGACGGGCGATGTTCCTAGACTGCCTGACCGACACGGGCACTGAGGGGGACGCACTCATATGCCGCTCTGCGGGCGAACGCCCGACCATGCCGCGGACAGGTCGTGCCACGGGGAATGGTCCTACAGCGGGGCGAGCTCTGCGGGCGGCGCGGTTGGGCCATACTCCGAGTCGTGAACAGGGCACGCCGACGGGGGCCGGCACGGCGTAGGGCGGGTTGGGCCGTCAGCGGCTTCTGGTGCTTGGCGATGATCGTGCTTGTCGCGGGCGTCGGCGATGCCCTCAGCGACGACGCGCGGTTCATGGCCCTACTCGTCGGACCAGGTCTCGCCGCCATCACCGTGACGCTGACTCTCGGCAGACCTGAGCTTCCGTCCTGGGTGTTGTGGTCTGGCCCGTGGAGCGACAGACCGGCTGCCCCCCGACTGTTGAAGCCATGTCTGCCCGGGGTGCTGGCTGCGATCGCTGTCGCCGCGAGCGCGTACGTCGGGGCAGGGTGGTCGCTGCTGCGTGCAGCCGCGCAGGGTCCGCGCCTTCAGCCGAGTGCGGCCAGTTCGTCTCTCGACGGGAACTTGCCCCTGATCGGCGCCGTGGTGGGGGTCCTCGCCGGGTGCCTCTTCGTGATGGTCGTGATGCTGCCGGCCGGCGCAGCGCTGAATGCGCGGCGGGAATGGAAGACCGATAGGCCCGAGGCCTTGCGCCTGCTCGCCTTTACGGGCTCCTGCCTTGGGTTCTGGACCGCCGCAGTGGGCGTCATCGTGGCCGATCCGACACCGATCCAGATGAGCACCGATCCCGAGTCAGGCTCGCTCGCGCGCAGGAGTGCCGACCTCCAGCTCTTGGTCAACGTGCTGGTCGGGGGTTCCCCGCAGGCACCCGTCTGGGCAGCCGGCGCCTGGATCGCCAGGACCGGGATCGTGCTACTCCTGGCCTCGCTGATCACTTACTGGCTACCCCGGTGGAAGCCGACCGGCAAGAAGGCAGACTGACGCGTGTCCCGGGCTCACTGCGCTACAGGTTGCAACGTCCCCTTCTGCTGCCGGGCGGGCGTGCCATCGTGGACTGGCGATTCGCCGTGGCCCTCCCGTGTGGTTGCGTTCGATCGGCCATCACGGGCGCCAGCGGGCCTCCATCGGCCCCGGCATCAGCGACTATTCCTACCGAGGCGTGCCTGGACCGCGAAGCGGGCGCAGGCGATGACGAGTAGGCCGGCGAGCGTGGTCGGCCTGGCGCGCACCGCTAAGCGCACCGGATCCCTCTCGTGGCACTGCGCGCCCACGGCAGGGCATCGATCCTCGAGGCCACGGCGCGCCCCGGGTGCCAGGTGGGCTGGGCGACGCTGGCGGCTATCGGTGAGGTGGAGTCCGCCCACGGGACGATCGCCGGAACTCGTCTGCTGCAGGACGGGCGTACCTCCCGGCCGATTGTCGGCCCGGCGCTCGACGGCGAAGGCGGGGTGGCTGCGATCCGGCCCGACCCGGACGGAGAACGCGTACACGGTGACGACACCTGGGAGCATGCCATCGGTCCGATGCAGTTCCTTCCCGGCTCCTGGCGCACCTTCGGCGCCGACGCGGACGCGGACGGCGTCGCAAAACGCGGGTGTAACGCCCGTGGATGGAGCTCGTCGACGCGACTGCAGCGTGCAGATTGCAGCAAAAGACCAGCCCCCGTGATGCTTCACGGGGGCTGGTCGTGCCCGGCTGGCCCACCGTGTGGTTGCGGTTCGGGGTGGGTCCAGGGCCGGGGGTCTGAGAGGTGATCTTCGCGACCACGTGTGACACGGTCCTGACTCGGACAGAACCGGCAATCAGGCTTGATGTGATCTCCGTCGCAGCGCCGCCAACGTCATACACCTTCGCCCTGCAAGCCTGACGTTGCTGCCCTCGTTCGACGCGGACGTCGCGTTTTGCCGCTGTCCGAGCGATCGTGCCGAATAGCGGACGTACGTCCGCAGCATCCGGCCTCTGGTGTGCGGCGGCTTGGGCGTCGCCGGTCCGAAGCCACCGAAGCTTCTGTCAAAGACCAGTGCTGGTTCAGGGTCGCTGCTGGTCGGCAGGTGCGTTGTAGGTGGGGATCGTCTCGCTGATGGCCCAGCTGGCGAGCAAGGCAAGCGCGTCGTGGGTTGGGGTGCCGGGCTCGGGGAGGTACGTGACGAGGCTGGTGCTGCCGCGCGGCTCGAGTGGCAGTGACTCGAAGGGCAGGTCGAGGTCACCGACGACTGCGTGGTGCAGCTTCTTGACGCCCGTGTTGTGGATGCGGACGTCGTGAGCCGCCCAGCGGAGTCGGAAGTCCTCGCTGCGGGTGGACAGCTCACCGATCAGGTCGAAGAGCCCTCGGTCGTAGGGGCTGCCCCCCGCTTCGGCACGCAGCAGGGCGACCGTGTCGTTCGCGACGGTCTCCCAGTCGCGGAAGAGGGCCGCTGCCTGTGGGTCGAGGAAGACGAGGCGGGCATTGTTCACCGACTGGCCGGTGTCGTACCAGGGCGAGAACAGCGCGCGGCCAAGGCTGTTGGCGGCGAGCACGTCAAGGCGTCCGTTCAGGACGACTGCCGGCACAGTTGGCATCGCCTCGAGCAGGCGTTGGATGGTGGGGCGAACACGAGTGGGCGCCGGCGGGCGCCGTTTCACGGCGCGCGCTGGCGCGCCGGCGGTGCGAAGCAGATCGAGCAGGTGAGCTCGTTCGGCGTCGTCGAGGCGCAGCGCGTGGGCGATCCCGTCGATGACGCTCTCCGAGACGCCGGCGGCGTCGCCGCGTTCGAGCCGGATGTAGTACTGCGGGGAGACTCCGACCAGAAGGGCGGCCTCCTCCCGTCGCAGCCCGGGCACCCGGCGGCGGTTATCGCCGTAGGTCGGCAGGCCGGCCTGTTCGGGCGTGATCCTGGCTCGACGGGTGCTGAGAAACTCCCGGATCTCAGCCCTGACGGTCTCTCGCGGGCGCGGGTCCGGTGCAGTCACATCGTCCACTGTAAGAGGCCCTCAGACGGGATGGGGGTCCCTGTCAGTGGCTCCCACGCCAGGGACTGCCACACCTGCGCGTGCGCTGGTTCTCTGGTTGACGGCGCCTCATCCGAGGTGCACATCGAAGATCCTTCCCAGGAAAGCGCGGCAGCAATGACCGAACAGACCCAGACCACCGAGACCATCCCGGCCGCCAACGCGGCCGCCCAGCCGAACGAGAAAAAGGTCTGGTTGGTGACCGGCGCGGGCCGCGGCCTGGGCGTCGACATCGCCGAGGCCGCCTTGGCCGCCGGCTACGCGGTGGTGGCCACCGCCCGCGACGTCGAGAGCATCACCCGGGCCCTGGGCCAGCACGACGACCTGTTGGCGGTCGCCCTCGACGTCACCGACCCCGCCGCTGCCGAGGCCGCGGTCACAGCGACCGTCGAGCGGTTCGGGCGCCTCGACGTCCTGGTGAACAACGCCGGCAACTTCCAGGCCGGGTTCTTCGAGGAGATGAGCCCGGACGCGTTCCGCTCGCAGATCGAGACCACCCTCTTCGGACCGGTCAACGTCACCCGCGCGGCCCTGCCGCAGCTGCGGGCCCAGCGCTCCGGCCTGGTGATGACGATCTCCTCGACCGCCGGCATCGCCTCCACCGGTTACTTCCTGACCGCCTACGCCGCGTCCAAGTTCGGGGTCGAGGGCTTCATGGAGGGGCTGGCCTCCGAGATCGCCCCGTTCGGGATCCGCACCATGCTGGTCGAGCCCGGCTTCTTCCGCACCGAGCTGCTGACCCCGCAGTCCACGCAGTACGCGCAGCCGTCCATAGCCGACTACGCCGAGCGCACCGCCGCGACCACCGAGGCGTGGCAGGGCATGGACGGGAAGCAGGGCGGTGACCCGGCGAAGCTCGCCGCCGCCCTCGTGCAGCTCGCCGCGCGCGAGCAGCCACCAACACGGTTCGCCGCCGGCGCCGACGCCGTCGAGCTCTTCGAGACCAAGGCCCGAATCCTCCTGGCCCAGGCCGACGCTCACCGCGAGCTGTCCTGCAGCCTCGCCCACGACGACGCCTGAAGACGCCTGAACAGGACTCGCAGCTGTCAGAAGGCTCCTGGTGGTGCATGCGAACATGCCGCCGAGCGGTCCTGCCGATGAGCGCGCGTTTCGTCTGCGTGCGGCTCCTCCGGCGCAGGCCCACGTCCGGCCCCTGCAGCGGTGGAGACTGCTGGCGCGGACTCGGCCGGCGGGGTTGGACCATTCGCTGCGCCAGCATTCTCCTGCGCGGTCAGCGGTCGATCATCTTCTGCATGGCCTCGGGATAGCGGTCGCCCTGGACCTGCACGCTCGCTGATGCGCGGTCGAGCTCTGCGAGGTCATCCGCCGAGAGTTCGAGGTCCACCGCCTCGAGGTTCTCGTCGAGGCGCTCGAGTCGCCGGGTCCCCGGGATCGGGACGATCCACGGCCGCTGGGCGAGCAGCCAGGCGAGGGCGACCTGACCGACCGTGGCGCCCTTGCGCTCGGCGACCGCCTTGATGAGGTCGACGAGGGCGAGGTTTGCCTCGAGGGCCTCCCGCTCGAAGCGTGGGAGCGAGGAGCGGATGTCTCCCTCGCCGAACTTCGTGGAAGCGGTGACCTGACCGGTGAGGAAGCCGCGTCCGAGCGGGCTGAAGGGCACGAACCCGATGCCGAGCTCCTCGAGTGCGGGCAGGATCGCCTCCTCGGGTTCGCGCCAGAACAGCGAGTATTCGCTCTGCAGGGCGGTGACCGGCTGCACGGCGTGGGCGCGGCGGATGCTCTCGGCGCCGGCCTCGGACATGCCGAAGTGGTGCACCTTGCCGGCCTCGATGAGCTCCTTGACGGTGCCGGCGACCTCCTCGATCGGGACGTCGGGGTCGACGCGGTGCTGGTAGAGCAGGTCGATCGCGTCGGTCCGCAGACGCCGCAGGGACCCGTCGACGGCGGCGCGGATGTTCTGGGGCCGGCTGGTGACGCCGGTCTGTGCGCCGTTCTCGTCGAAGGCGAAGCCGAACTTGGTCGCGATGACGACCTGGTCGCGGACGGGTTCCAACGCCTCGCCGACGAGGTCCTCGTTGTGGAAGGGGCCGTAGACCTCGGCGGTGTCGAAGAAGGTCACGCCGCGCTCGACGGCGGCGCGCAAGAACGTGATCATCTCCTCGCGTGGGGGTCGGGGCCCGAATGACTGGCTCATGCCCATGCAGCCGAGGCCGAGGGCGGAGACCGTCAGTCTTTGGCTGCCGAGGGTGCGTGTCTGCATTGCTGTTCTCCTTGGGTGCGATCTGGTCGGGGGTCGTCGCGGCTATCAGGGGTTGCTGACGGTGAGCAGGGACTTGATGGCACGGCGTTCGTCCATGGCGGCGTAGGCGTCGGCGACGTGGTCGAGGTCGGTGCTGTAGTCGAAGACGAGGCCGGGGTTGATTCGTCCGGCGAGGACGTCCTCGAGCAGTTCGGGGATGTACTGGCGGGCGGGCGCGACGCCGCCCTTGATGCCGATGTTCTTCCAGAACAGCGTCTTGTACTCGAACTGCTCGTAGAGGGGGACCCCGACGGCGCCGATCATGCCGCCGGCGCGGGTGATGCCGGCGCAGGTCTCGATGGACAGGTCGGTGCCGACGCACTCGAGGGCTGCGTCGACGCCGGCCCCGTCGGTCAGGCGAAGGACGGCCTCGACTGCCTCGTCGCCGCGTTCCTCGACGATGTCGGTGGCGCCGAACTCCTTGGCCACGACCTGCCGTGCGGGGTTGCGGCTCAGGGCGATGATCCGGGTGGCGCCGAGCTTCTTGGCGCCCATGACGGCGGAGAGCCCGACGGCGCCGTCACCGACCACGGCCACGGTGTCGCCCGGCTTGACGCCAGCGCTGACGGCCGCGTGGTAGCCGGTGCAGGCCACGTCCGACAGGGCGGTGAACGACGCGAGCTGTGCCTCGGTGAAGCCGCCCTCGGGCGGGTTGGGAACCTTGACGAGGGTGGCGTCAGCGAACGGGGCGCGGACCTTCTGGCCCTGGCCGCCGTCGGTGTCGCCGTTGCCGAACGCGCCGCCGTGAACGCAGTTGGACTGGAAACCGGCCTGGCAGGCCGGGCAGGTGCCGTCGTTGTAGGTGAACGGGGCGATGACGAAGTCGCCGTCGGCGAGGTCCTTCACGTCCGGGCCGACGGTCTCGATGACGCCGATGAACTCGTGGCCGATGCTGCCGACCTTGTGCGGGTTGATGCCGCGGTAGTACCAGAGGTCCGAGCCGCACACGCAGCCGCGCACGACGCGGACGATGGCGTCGGTCGGGTCCTGGATGCGGGGGTCGGGGCGCTGTGCGACCTCGACGGTGTTCTTACCTTTGAAGATGGCTGCCTTCACGGCGGGGTCTCCTCGAGTGGGGGTGTGCAGGACTGCCGGTGAGTCCGGTGGTCAGGCGGGGTGGACTTCGAGCGTGGCCGACCGTGGGCCGGTCTCCTCGAGGTGGTCGACGATGCTGGCGTAGTGGCCGTACTTGGCGCGGTAGCCCGCGTCGGCGGCGGCCAGGTCCGCGTCGTCGTCGACGTGGGTGAACGTGACGTCGTGGGCCACGCCTCGGGCGGTGAGTGGTCCAGCCCCGGTGTCGGTAGCGGCCCGGTACCAGGCGGCGCCGGGTCCGTTGGTCGATCGGATGAACACGCGCTGGCCGTTGGTGACGACCCAGATGATGCGTGGACTGCGCAGGCTCCCGTTCGCACGTCGCGTGGCCAGGTGCACCTCCTCGGCCGAGGCCAAGGTGCGCAGGGCCTGGCTGGACCAGTCAGACATGGCGCTTCCTCTCTGCGGGGACGATGACCGTTAGGGCGACGACGAGCGCGACCGCCAGCAGGCCGCTACCCCAGGTCAAAGCGGTGGATACCCGATCGGTCAGGTCGGTCACGGAGGCGGAGGCGGCGACCAGAACGGCCAGGCCAGCTGCGGTACCGAGCTGGTGGGCGGTGTTGACCAGGCCGCTGGCCGCGCCAGCGTCGGCGGCGCTGGCACCGGCGATACCGAGGCTGGTCAGTGGCGCGAAGGCCAACCCTTGACCGGCGCCGATGAACGCCATCGGCACGGCCACACCGGTCAGGTAGACGCTCGTCTGGTCGACCTGCGCCAGCCACGCCATGCCGGCCATGGTTAGGGCGATGCCGGCAACCAGAAGGGCGCCGTTGCCGAAGCGGGTGGTCAGCCGCGGGACGGCGGTCGCGACGGCGAAGTTCATGGCCGTCATGGGGAGGAACCCGAGACCGGCCTGGAAGGCGGTGAACCCGAGCACGCCCTGCATCAGCTGGGTGGTGAAGAAGAAGAAGCCCATCATCGCCCCGAGGTACAGGGCGCGGGCGGCGTAGGCGCCCCACCGGCGGCGGTCGGCGAACAAGCGCAGCGGCATGATCGGCTGATCGGCCCGCCGCTCGTGCATGACGAGCGCGACGAACAGCGCGGCGGACATGATGAGTGAGCCCAGCACGGCCGCAGAGGCCCAGCCGTGCTCGACGGACTCGAGCACCCCGAACACCAGGGACCCCACCGCGAGGGTGGCGCCGAGGGCGCCGGCGACGTCGAAGCGACCACGCCCGCGCTCGACGGCAGGCAGGTAGCGCGGCGCCAGGACGGCCATCGCGATGCCCAAGGGGACGTTGATGAAGAACCCGGCGCGCCAGGACACCCACTGGGCGGCGGCGCCACCGACGAGCATGCCCACGCTGGCACCGATGCCAGCGGTCGCGGCATACCAGGCCACCGCCTTGTTGCGCTGCGGCCCAGCGGGGAAACTGGCGGTGAGCAGGGACAGGGCGGACGGAGCGACGATCGCCGCGCCGATGCCCTGGATCCCGCGGGCCCCGATGAGCCACCACCCGGTCGGCGCGACACCGACGAGGAACGAGGCCGCGATGAACACCGCCAAGCCGGCGATGAAGACGCCCCGGCGCCCGAGCAGGTCGCCAAGTCGGGCGCCGAGCAGCAGCAGGCCGCCGAACACGAGGGTGTAGGCGTCCTGCACCCACGAGAGCCCAGCCGCGTCGAGATGCAGGGCGGTGGCGATGGAGGGCAGCCCGGTGAAGATGACCGAGTTGTCGAGCAGGATGAGGAAGTAGCTGACCAGGACGATCGTCAGAATGGCGCGGGGGTGCGCTGGGCCGGTGGCTTCCGTGCGTGGCGCGGTCGCTGTCGAGGCTTTCGGGGAGGTGGCTGTCGTGGTCACGCTTCAAGGGAACGGCACCGGTGGGCCTCTCAACAGGCCCTGTCGAGAGGGGTACTGACAGGGCCTGCCACGTCGCCCGCCGGGCCGTACCGTGAAAAGCGTGACCGCCAAGACCGACCTGCGCGACTTCCTCACCACCCGCCGCGCCAAGCTCGCTCCCGACCAAGCGGGGCTACCCGTGTACGGCGCCAACCGCCGCGTGACCGGGCTGCGCCGGGAAGAGGTGGCTCTGCTCGCCGGTATCAGCGTCGAGTACTACACCCGGCTCGAGCGCGGCAGCGTCGGCGTCGTGTCCGACAGCGTCCTGGACGGCATCGCCCACGCGCTGCAGCTCGACGACGCCGAACGCGACCACCTGCACCGCCTCGTCCGCACCCTGTCCACTCCGCGCAGCAAGCAGACGCCGCGCCGGACCCCGGCCAAAACCCGGGTGCGCCCGGTCATCCAACGGATCCTCGACCAGATGCCAATGCCGGCCTACCTGCGCAGCGGCCGGTTCGACGTCCTCGCCGCCAACGACCTCGGCCGCGCCCTCTACAGCCCGCTGTACGAGCAGGCCGGACCGGGCAGGACCCCGAACAGCGCCCGGTACACCTTCCTGGACCCGCACGCCGGTGACTTCTTCATCGACTACGACAGGACCGCCAACGACTGCGTCGCGTTCCTGCGCGCCGAGGCCGGCCGCGACCCGTACGACAAGAACCTCACTGACCTCATCGGCGAGCTATCCACCCGCAGCGAGGACTTCCGCCTCCGCTGGGCGGCGCACGACGTGAAGTACCACCGCACCGGCCGCAAACGCCTCCACCACCCCCTGGTCGGGGACATCGAGCTCGACTACGAAGCGTTCGAGCTGGCCGGCGACCCCGGTCAACGTATCAACGTCTACACCGCGCCACCCGACAGCGCCGCCGACGAGGCCCTACACCTGCTGGCCAGCTGGACACTCCAACAAGCCCCACCCGCGACAGCAACCACAGCCGACGAGGCGCCGTCCAACAGCTGACCCCCGAACTACTCACCACGGGCGCACAACGGGTGCAACGCCCTGTCATCAGCTTGAGCGTTTACCGGATCTGCCGCAATCCGCGCGCGTTTCTGAGGGTGCTGGCCCCTTAGTCAGCGTCTCCCCGGATCAGCAGGGGGTCAGTGCGACGACGACGTGGGAGGTTTGTACAGCTTCCGCACCGCGGCCTCGATGTCGCCGCCTCCGCCTTCGACGGCCTCCATGTACAAGCGGCCCTCGGCGACCAGACCATCGCGCACGACGAAGATCGTGACTCCCCGCATGGCGAAGACCGATCCGTCCAAGTGGCGGCCTTGCCAACTCCACTCGCCCCACTCGGTCTCGCCGTCCACCGCTGAGGCCACCAGCTCGGACGTGAAGTCAGGGACTCCCTCAAAGGCTGACGACCAGTTCTCGAGCACCTGAGCGCTCCCACCAAACCCACGACTGGGGTGCACCGGCTGCGCGCTTCGGTAGTCAGGAGCGAAGAGGGACGCCAGCCGCCGAGCGTCGTGCGCGTTCGTCGCATCCCGGAGCCGCTCCATCATGGTGGTCATATCTTGACGGTAGCCCGGCCGGCCGGCGCTGATGCGCGTTCGGCGGCACGTCCGCACGTGCCGCGCGCAGGACTTTCAACGATGCCTGGACCCGAGGACGTGACTATGAGCGGGGGTGTCAGTGGGCGGGCTCTGGCCAGCCGCTAACGCTCTGCGAGACCATCAGACATGGAGCCCTCGTCGCCCGTCGTGACCCGCTGGTTGGCCGCTGGTGACTCAGGTGAGGTCGAGGCGTTCGACGAGCTCTTGCACGGCGATGTCGTCGTCCATGCACCAAGAGGCCTATCGACCAAGAATCTCGAAGCAGAAAAGCAGGTGTGGCGGGACGCCGTGGCAGCGATAGCGGATCTTCGCCACGAGGTTCAGGAGGTCGTGGCGGAGGGGGACGTCGAAATGGCACGCGTCGTCGTCACCGGCAAGCTCCTTCGTCAGTTCGCCGGCGTCTCTGGGAGTGGCCGATTATTCCGGATGGATCAGGCAGTGATCTGCCATCTGGATGGCGGCAAGATTCTCGAAGCCTGGGAGATCGCCGACCTTGGGTCCTTGGTCGACGACATCTCGTGACACGGCGGCACTGCCCGCGCCTGAGTGAACGTCCTGTCATGCCGCGACGGGAGCGCTGTCCATGCCGTCGGCGGCGGCCTACGATTCCCGAGTGCCAAGACAGCGGAAGCGTGAGCCGGGGCGAGTGCTACGAATACCGCTCGGCGACGGATACGTCGGTTGGGGTCGCCAACTTCGCGGCGCCCAGGTCGAGTTCTACGCTCGCTTCGATGTCGTCGACGACGCGCAGAACGTCGACGTCCGCGACGTGGTCGGCAGCAAGGGCGTTCGCGCTGTCGGTGATGGACAGCGCCTTTCGGGAGTCGTCAGGCTGGGAGCTGCTTGATGTCGCCGCCCTGAGCCGCGACGAAGCGGCTGAGACCTACCGGTCGTTCAAGCAGGATGCCCTTTCTGGAGCACTCAGCCTGTGCTGGGTCGCGCCGGACGGATCTTGGGGAGAAGAGGAGGCGACCGCCTCGCAATGCGCCGGTTTGGAGCGCGCGGCGGTCTGGTCTGCTTCGCACGTGGAGGATCGCCTTCGTGACTATCGAGCCGGGCGTCCGAACAAGTGGACCCAGGCTTTGACGCTGAAGACTGACTAACGCGCATCTTGCTGCCGCAACCGCTGAACTCACCCGAAACCGCTCCAGCCACGACCGATATCCACGCATGCCACCCCTCGAACTGAACGCATCAGGGCGCAGGAGACCGACAGAAGTCTCGCGTCGGTAGGTTGCGTTCCATGCACGATGACGAAGGTCCAGGCTGGGAAGCGATCGAAGCCGCGGTGAGCGAACACCTGCGTCCGGAAGGCAAGCCGGTGCACTGGTCGACCGGTGTGCTACCTGGTCAAGGCGGCGTTTACGGCATCAGTGCCTATCGGCTTCCCGGCACATGGTTCTTCGTTACGTTCGGGCTGACCGAGCAGTACGCGAAGGAGAGTGAGGACGCATCGGTTAGCGGCTGGGGCTTCGAGTTGACGATGCGCACACCCCGAGCTTCCGACGAGATGCATCCGCCGGCGTGGCCGCTCACGCTCTTGAGCCGGCTGGGGGCATACGTGTTCACCAGCGGCTCGCCCTTCGCGACAGGGCACCGGCTGGATCCTGGCGGACCGATCACGGGGTCGCAGGACACACGCCTGACCGCCGTCGCTGTCGGCGCCGACCCCGACCTTCCGTCCCTGACCACCGCGAACGGGTCGGTCCAGTTCCTGCAGGGCATCGGCATCACGGATGCCGAACTCGAGCTGATGAAGCGGTCCTCGACAGCCCAGGTACTCGAGGACCTGAGCCTCAAGAACCCGACACTGGTGACCGACCCCGGTCGATAGATGGTGCGCGCTAATGCCGCTCTGCGGGCGACGCCCGACCATGCCGCGATGAGCGCGGTTCTGACGAGATGATTGCGTCCCGAGCGACGGGGATGAGACGGTCGCACAGCAGTTTCACCGCATCGAGCGCCTCCCTCACCTACCGAATCACCAACACGAAGAGCAGCGACACGTGCGCACCCGGCCACGCCACCGGTGTGGTGCGGATGTGACTGGAGCGGATAGCGGGCACAGAGGGCCGTCCAGTCGGGTCTTTCGCCCCGTGACCACGCGAAGCATGGGGCGCAGGCTGGATTCATGGACGCCGAGGCCCTCCCCCTGCACCCGTCTGCCGACGAGTTGCTGCACGCCCTCGGGCACGCCGTGATCGCGACGGACACGCGGGGGACGGTGCTGTCCTGGAACGACGCCGCCGAGCAGCTGTACGGCTGGCCCGCCGCGGAGGCCGTAGGGCGTGACATCACGGAGGTGACGGTGCCGGAGGTCTCCCAGCAGGCGGCGGCGGAGATCATGGCTGCTCTGCGGGAAGGCCGTCCATGGTCCGGTGGATTCCCGGTTCGAAACCGGAGCGGCAAGATTCTGCACGCACTGGTCACCGACAGCGGCGTGTACCGCGACGGGGAGCTGATCGGCATCGTCGGCGCCTCCCTCAACCTCGGCGACGCCGTCCGGCACCTGATGGAGCGCTCCAGCGACGCCGCAGTCCTGGTCGACGAGCACCATGTCGTCGATTACGCCAGCCCAGCGGTCGCGAACCTCTTCGGCTGGCCAGTCGACGAGGTCGTAGGCACACCCATCACGGACCGCATCCACCCCGAGGACCACCAAGCCTTCGAGGAGCTGCTGGCGGCCGACCCGCCCCGGGCGGAGCGGGTCGGTGAGCTCCGGGTCCGCACCGACGGCGCCTGGTCTCGGGTGGAGGTGGCGGTGACCGACCTCTACACCCAGCCCGGGTCGCACGGCCACGTCTGCAACATCCGACGCAGCGAGCGCCTCGCCCGCCTCGAGGAGCGCGAGCGCATCCTGGAGGCGGTCCACTCCCAGGTGCTCCAGGACCTGTTCGCGGCCGCGCTCGAGCTCGACCGCGCGCTGATGCACGCGACACCCTCGAGCGCGGCTCGGATCGATGCCGCTCGCGACGCCGTGGGTCGAGCCATGGAAACCCTCCGCGAGGTCGTCAAGCCGTAGTGGCCGGTTGAGCTGTCGTGGAATGCGTGACCGTCGCGACCTTCGCCGTGAGCCGAGCCCCCACCGCCGCACACGACCACCCAGAAGCAACGCACTCATCTGCCGCGACTGGTGAGTTCTCACCGGCTTGTTGTAGGGCGACCGTTAGCGCGCCGACAGCCCGCAGCACGTCGGCGATAGTCGGGACGCCCGACAACTCTCGCTGGGCGCTAGCCTCGAGTGCGTGGCGGCGCAGATCGAATACCGGTTCCTGTCTGCGATCCCGCCCCGGGCGGCGGGCATCACGCCGTACTTGCCGGCCGGAGACCCGTCGCAGCCGCGCACGGTCCGAGGACCCCTGGACCAGTACGCATACCTTCGGCGGCTCGCGCTGGACTGGCTCGACCGGTACGACAAGGCGGCCCTCGACGAGGCCGACGTGTTCGTCACATCGCACGAGGAGGGCATCGACGCAGAGCAGGCCGGGCACGACTTGTCGGTCTACCTGTGCAACTGGGTTGTCATGAACTCCGCGGCCGCCCAGTGGTTCCTCGACCCCCGTGGAGGTACCTGCTACGTGGAGCTCCCGGGCAGGCAGAGCCTGCTCGACCCCTACCGCCACGTCGTCGCCTGCCTGTCTGACCGCACTCCGGTCGCGCATCGGTTCGCACAGCAGGCCCGCAATCTGGGCGCATGAGCCGGCCCTGATCCAGCTCCCTTCACGGCTCTAAAAACGGCTACAGGCCGTGCGACTCTGCCGCTCGTTGGACGTTCGGCCGCCCGACCGTCGGTCGCGTCGATGTCCTGCGCCCACGCGAGGGTTCGAACGTCGACGCAGCGCTGGGGCGTGGTCCACCAAGATGGCAGTATGCGAAGCACTTCCTTGACTGTCTGGTCCTGTGCGGCCATGAGGGCCGACCATGCGGCACAGGGCCAGCGCACCGCCGACGACCTCACCGACCGGTTCGGCTAACGGTGCCCAGACGTTCGCAACATCGCCCCCGCTCGGCTCAAGCAGCCGTACTCGTTCTCCCCCTCGCCCTCCTCGGCACGGGGTGGCTCGCTGGGCACCGGTCAGACAGTGTCGTCGAGGCGCCGGCGTCGAGGTCCCTCGTCAACATCGTCGACACCACCGCCTTGACCGCGCCCGCCGTGAGGGATGCCAAGGCATCGTCGACGGGGGCCGGCCACGATGCAAACGCCAAAGGGCTCGTGGTCGAACCCGACCCGAGGTGGTTGGCGCGCACCGCTAAGCGCACCGGGATCCCTCTCGTGGCACTGCGCGCCTACGGCAGGGCATCGATCCTCGAGGCCACGGCGCGCCCCGGGTGCCAGGTGGGCTGGGCGACGCTGGCGGCTATCGGTGAGGTGGAGTCCGCCCACGGGACGATCGCCGGAACTCGTCTGCTGCAGGACGGGCGTACCTCCCGGCCGATTGTCGGCCCGGCGCTCGACGGCGAAGGCGGGGTGGCTGCGATCCGGCCCGACCCGGACGGAGAACGCGTACACGGTGACGACACCTGGGAGCATGCCATCGGTCCGATGCAGTTCCTTCCCGGCTCCTGGCGCACCTTCGGCGCCGACGCGGACGCGGACGGCGTCGCAGACCCCTCTGACATCGACGATGCGGCATGGGGAGCGGCGCAACACCTGTGCTCGGGCGGACTCGATCTCCGGGACGGCGCCGACTGGACGCAAGCCGTGCTGCACTACAACGCCTCTGACGCGTATGTCAACAAGGTATTCAACGTCGCGGAGGCCTACGCACGGTCGGCCTCGAGGGGCTGATCGGCCAGCAGCCGTGGGCGAGCATGTACGCCCAGGGCCATGGTCGCCACTGGCTGTCGACCAGCCACCTCATCGAGGCCCACCAACGCCAGTGGGCCCAGCCTGCACCTGAGTCACCACGACGAGCCCGTGAGCCCGTCACGCTCATGCCGCTGATCGGTCGTGTCGATGGGCGGACGTCCCCAGCCACCACTGCGGGATTGCCGCGCTCGGTGCATTCGAGGCGGCGGCAGTCGTGCTATCTGAGAGCCTCCACCGTGTGGTGGCTGCGTAGGCGAGGGGCGATCCTCGCAGTGCGGACAAAGAGTCCCGCTATCGCCGACGCCAATCCGCTCTTGCCTTTCTGGGTGCTTCGGTCGCTCGACGGCCGCGGTTGACTTGCGTGGGCTCAGCGTGCGGGTGAAATGCCCCCGGACGCCAGGCGCATCAGCGGCGTGTCGAAGTCGGGATCCTGCGAGGTGGATGGCCGGCGGGCCGAGGTGCTGCCGAACGGGTGCTGGTAGGTGTCCCACGAGGTGTTGAGCACCTCGTCTTCGAGGCCGCTGCGGTACAGCGCAGCGGCCTCGACCGCGGCGCGCGTCATCCGCGTGGTCATTGACGGGTCGGCCCAGTCCTCAGGTGCGGCGAACAGCGAGGTCGGTACGGTGACCGCGCGCATGAAGGCGAACAGTGGCCTGAGGTGGTCGTCGAGCACCATCGCGTGGCGTGCGCTGCCGGCGGTGGCGGCGAGCAACACGACCTTGCCGACCATGAGGTCGTTGTCCAGCACGTCGATGAAGGACTTGAGCAGGCCGCTCACACCAGCCTTGTAGATGGGCGTGCTGGCAATCAGTACGTCGGCCCCGCCGATGGTGTCGATGGCCTGTTGCAGGGCAGGGCTGGTCAGGCCGCCGACCAGCGTGCTGGCGATGTCGGTGGCCAGCGGCCCGAGCTCGACTGCTGAGGTGCGCACGGTCAGCTGGTGCCGGCCGAAGGCCTCGCGGACCGTGGCGGCGAGCCGGTCGGCCAGGAGCCGGGTTGACGAGGGCTCGCTGACCCCGGCGCTGATCACCGCGACGTGTACCTGACCGCGGTCGACTGTGGTGGTTTCCATGGGCTGCGGACTCGGCTCAGGCGGTGGCGCGGTCGGTGTGGACGGCATCGTCTGAGTAGGGAGTGGGTCCGGTCAGGTTGTCTCCCCGGTTGGCGTTGGGGGTGGGCTGTCGAGCCTGCTGGTCGCCGTACTTCGTGCGCACCAGTGTTTCGTGGGTCGGGGCGTCGGGCGCGCCTGGTGCTCGAACGCCCGCCATCTCGCGGCGGAGCAACGGCACTACCTCGGTGCCGAGCAGCTCGATCTGGTCGAGCACGGCCTCTACCGGCAGCCCCATGCTGTCGACGTTCCACAGCTGGCGCTGGTAGTCGCCGAAGCCCGTACGGAAGCTCATGGTCTTGTCGATGACCTGCTGTGGACTGCCCACGCTCATCGGGGTGTCGCGCATGTAGTCCTCGAGAGAGTAGGAGTGGCCGTAGATCGGGGAGTTCTCGAAGAACGGCCGGAACCCGGCGACGGCGTCTTGTGAGCGTCGGGCGATGAACGAGTGTCCGCCCAGGCCGACGATCGCCTGCTCGCGGGTGCCGTGGCCGTAGTGCTCGAACCGGCGTCGGTACAGATCCACCAGAGGCTTGAAGTGGAAGTTCGGTGCGAGGACGTTGTTGGCGAAGAACCCGTTGCCGTAGTAGGCCGCCTGCTCGGCGATCTCCGGCGTGCGGATGGAGCCGTGCCACACGAATGGTGGCACGCCGTCCAGGGGGCGCGGCGTGGCGGTGAAGCCCTGCAAAGGCGTGCGGAACTGGCCTTCCCAGTCCACGACGTCCTCGCGCCAGAGCCGGTGTAACAGGTTGTAGTTCTCCAGGGCCAGCGCGATGCCCTGGCGGATGTCCTGACCGAACCATGCGTAGACCGGGACGGTGTTGCCGCGGCCGACCATGAGGTCCAGCCGTCCGCGTGCAACGTGTTGGAGCATCGCGTAGTCCTCAGCGACCTTCACCGGGTCGTTGGTGGTCATCAACGTCACCGAGGTGCTGAGGATGATGCGCTCGGTCAGCGCGGCGATGTGGCCCAGCAGCGTCGTCGGGGAGGAGGGGATGAACGGCGGGTTGTGGTGCTCGCCGAGCGCGAAGACGTCTAGGCCGACCTCGTCCGCCTTCGTCGCGATCCTGATCAGCGACTGGATGCGCTCCGCCTCGCTGGGGGTCCGCTCGCTCACCGGGTTCCGGGTGACATCACCGACCGAGAAGATTCCGAACTGCATGCTCATTTCCTTCGTCGTAGGTACTTGCTCGGTGACGCAGATCCTCGAGGGCATCCATTCGGAGTGCCATGGTGTGGTGAACCGGGGACGAGCGCCGGAGGTCAGCTGAAGGAGTAGGGGCCGAAGCGCCCCCAGGCCACGACGACGGCCATCACGAGCAGCACCACGTTGATGACGATGTTCCTGGTCTCACCACGTCGGGCGTGGGTGATCACGGCGCCGATCATCAGCAGCACCAGGCCAGCAGCAGCCAGGGGGACGATGATGGGTGCAACGTCGAGCACAGCGGGAAGGATCAGTCCGGTCGCGGCCAGGACCTCCAGGGTCCCGATCAGCTTGAGCATCTGGGGAGAGAAGTCCTCGGTCCACGCCATGTTCGGTGAGGCGGCGAGCTTCTCCTTTGACTGCAGCAGCTTTCCCGCGCCGGCCGCCAAGAACATGGCCGCGAGCAGACCTGCGAGGATCCAGAGGAAGACGTTCATCGGCGGTGCCCTTCCGGAGCTTCAGTCGAGGTCGGCAATGGGTCATGCCGCCGGTGCGGTTGCCGTCGTGCGCAGGGGGGCGAGTGCATTGGTCCAGGCGATGACCTGATCCAGCTGAGTCGACAGCGACGAAGCGAGGTAGTCTTTCGGCTTGAAGACGCTGAAGTTCTCGAACTCGGTGAGCAGTGAGATGGCGACCTGCTGGCGGACGTCAGCCATCTGCAGCTCACCGGCCACCAGACGCAGGTGCTCGACCGCACGGGTGCCGCCAGCGGTCCCGTAGGAGACGAATCCGACCGCCTTGTTGTTCCACTCGCGGTGCAGGTAGTCGATGGCGTTCTTGAGCACGCCTGAGGTGCTGTGGTTGTACTCCGGGGTCACCATCACGAACCCGTCGAGCGAGGCGATCTTCGCCGCCCAGACCTTGGTGTGGTCGTTCTGGTACTGGCCCAGGGAAGGTGGTAGCGGCTCGTCCATGTGGGGAAGCCGGTAGTCCTGCAGATCGACTAGCTCGAACTGCGCGTCTCCGCGCCGGGACGCAACGTCGAACACCCACCTGGCCACCTGTTCGCCGTTGCGGTTGGGGCGGGTGCTGCCAAGGATGATGCCGATCCGAGCCATGACGGTGCCTCTCCACGAGATAGTTGCTAGAGCAAGCAAATACCTTGAATACTTGTCGTGTCAAGTACTACGATGGGCGGGTGAGCAAGAAGGACACAGATGCCTCGCCGGTCCCCCTGACTGCGGACGAGGAGGACTTCTTCCGTGCGTTCATGCGCGCGATGATCGCCGTCCCCCGGGCGTTCGATGCCGACCTGCTGGGTGAGCAGGGGATGTCCGTGAGTGAGTACGGGGTCCTCATGCGTCTGTCGGAGGCACCTGAGCGGCGGTTGCGGATGAGCGACCTGGCGGTCGCTAGCTCACTGTCTTTGAGCGGGATGACGCGGATCGTCGCCCGCCTGGAGAAGCAGGATCTGGTGCGACGCGAGCGGTGTGCCACCGATGCGCGCGGCTGGCTCGCAGTGCTCACCGACAATGGTTGGGAACGGCTTCGGGCGGCATGGCCGACACACTTGGTCAGTGTGCGGCGCCACATGATGGACCACTTGAGCGGACTCGAGCTCGGGCCGCTGACTGCGGCCTTTCGCTGTTTTGCAGCGGATGCCGACGCGACTGAAGTGAACTCATAGCTCGCGCCAGTTCACCTGCGACCGACGTGGCCGGAGTTGTTGGTGTGCGCCCGCGGAAGCACAGCGGGCATTCAGACATCTGCGAGAAGTTGCATACGTCCAAGAGCGGACGCGCGCTACGTGGCAAACGAGTCATCTTCACTTGGCTGCTGAGCTCGACGTCCGATCATGCCGCTCTGCGAGCGATCGTGCCGATGTGTGAGGCCCCCATGGAGATCGGAGCTTCACCTCGCCTTCACAGCTGCTTTGGATTGGGTAGCCTGAACGAAGGCGGCGAATCCTGCCCATGGATTCTCTGGACTGAGGGGCGGCGGCATGACGGCATCAGAGGTCGCAGGCGACAAGGTCGAGCGCGCCTCCGTCTCCTCTGATGTGGCCCCCGCTCTCGGCCGCCTCGCGGAAGCTGCACTGCAGGCCGCGGCTGCCAAGCTGTCGCACAAGGTCGATGACTGGATTCGCGAGATCGAGGAGTACTCGGCCTCCGAGGGAGCGACCGGGAGAGCCGCCCTTGAGGGCCTGAAGGCCCGCTTGCTGGGAAAGAACCCTGTGTGGGCGGCGATGAAGGGCGCGTGGTGGGGAGCCAGCGTCCCGCTCAGGTTGGTCGCGGTGCTGGGCCTGCTGCTTGTCCTGCTGCTTGCCCCGGAGGTGTTGCTGCTGCTGCTCCTCGGACTCCTCGTCGCCGCGATCGTGGCAGGCATTAGAGCCGCCACTCGGTGACTGGTGTGGGCGCTGTCTAGGCTGCGTCATGCCGCTGCCTGGGTCACTCGTGTGCCGATGGGTGATGCCTGAGGTGGCTGCTGCCCCCATGGGAGGTGGACCGCTACCTGCCCCTTAGTCCTCGACGACGTCGATTGCGTTGGCGGCTAACCTATCGGCTTCGCCCGCGAGCTCTCGTGCAGTGTCGCGGTGCCGAAGATGACCTCCACGACGTCCGCGAAACCGCTGGGTGCTGGCGCTCAAGGCCCCTCATACAGCTGCTCGGTCGTGATCACGTGCGTTCGATGGTTGGGCAGCCCCTCGCCGCCCTGATCAGCTGGTGGTCTTGCCCGGCCCTTGGTTCCGCGGCTCCTGAAGGTTCGGCTGGCCTTCGGAGAACAAGAGCGTAGTTCTGTCGTCGAGAACCACCGAGTCTGCTCAGAAGGAGCGCCCGGGATCCCACCTCGGACGCTGCGGGAACGAAAAGAGGGCTCTACCTGCATCAGCCGTGCGGAGCTCTCTCATGTTCTGTTGTGAAGAGGTGAGGGGGGCGGCGGCCGCTCGGGGCTTCGATGGCCGTCCGTTACCCGCTCCATCGCCCCAGGCGAGAGCCGTCAAACGCGAAGGCTAGCCGTGGGATCAAGCACGACTACCGAAACTCGGGTCATGCGTGGGCGGTTCGCACCTTGGCCCTCACGGGCCGACCCCCCAGACGCTGAACGGGTGCTGGCCCAGGGCTACACCAAAGGACGTAGAGCCCGCTACTGCCGCGAGGGGAAGCGCCCGGAGCAGCGCTTTCGCAGAGTAAGGCTGTCACGTACACAACTCGGGGCCAAGGGGACCTGATGAAGCCATGTCCGAACTCACGTCAACGCTCCACCTCGGCCACGATCAGCAGACGACTCGTCCCCGCTGTCGGGGCCCTGAGCCTCGTGGGCCTCGCCATGGTTCCCGTCGGCGCCGCGAGCGGGGCATCGACGTATCTTTACGTCCGCACCACAGGCTGCTCTGACACCGGGACGGGCACGGCGACTCTGCCGTACTGCACGATCGTCAAGGCAGCCAAGGTCGCTGTCGCCGGCCAGACCGTCGTTGTCTCGGCCGGCACCTATACCGGGGAGGTATCCCCCTGGCACTCAGGTGTGTCGGGCTCGCCGATAACCTTCCGGCCGGCCACCGGTGCCACCGTCGTCATCTCGGGTCCGCGCCACGGGTTCACGATCTCCAACCAGAGTTGGATCACGGTGTCCGGGTTCCGGATCCAGAACACGACCAGCTCCGGCGTGTATGTGTCCAATGCCAAGGGGCTCAGCATCACCGGGAACAGAGTGCAGACCTCGGGACGGCGCGTCTCCGGGGCCACGGGCTACGGGATGTACCTCAATGCCATGAGCTCCTCGTCGGTGAAGAGCAACGTCGTCACCAACAACGCTGGGTCGGGCATCTTCATCGCCGGCGCTTCTACCGGTAACCAGGTCACGAGCAACGAGGTCTCCTACAACGCGTTCGGCTACGTGCGCAACGCGGTGGGCATCGACGTGCGTGGGCCGGGCAACCTCATCAAGGCCAACCGGATCCACCACAACGAGGACTCCGGCATCCAGATCTTCACGGGCGGGGACCGCAACCAGATCGTCAACAACATCGTGTACGCGAACATGGGCTTCACGACCACCGCGCAGACCAACTGCGCTCACCCCAGCACCGGAAACACGTCCGGCTGCATCACCGGTGACCATGGCATCGACAGCTCTGGGGTCACTGGCGGCTCCATCGTCGGGAACACCGTCTATGGCAACGCGACCTCGGGCATCAACCTCGAGGGACTGGCCGCCGGCACGAGCAGTGGCGTCACGATCGCCAACAACATCGCGACCGACAATGGTATCCGGTGCCCAAATGGCGTCGGCGGGACGGTCAAGTGCCCCAGGACGGGCGGCAATATTCGGGTGGACGCCAACTCGAGGTTGGGCACCAGCGTGAACTTCGACCTCGTGAACCTGAGCGCTCCAGGGACCATGATGGTTTGGGGTACGACCTCCTACACCACCCTGGCGGGCTTCCGCACCGCCAGCGGCCAGGAGGCGCGGGGCCTGCAAGCCGACCCGCGCTTCACCAATGCAGCCACGGGCACTTTCACCCTCGCGGCTGGGTCACCGGCCGTCGACTCGGCCAACTCGGGGGCGCCGAGCCAGACCACATCCGACGCACCCGGCCACACACGCGTGGACGACCCTGCTACTCGGAACACCGGCATCGGCCCTCGATCCTTCGATGACCGGGGCGCCTACGAGTACCAGCCGGGAAGCTAGGCGGCAGCCGTCAGCGGCGTAATGCACGGGACCAGAAGCTCCGTGCCAGCCGCCAGGATGTCACGGTCGAACGTATGCGGCTGGCCAGGAGTAGGTCACCGATGAGGAGACCGTGACCGCGCAGTCCTCAGGCGCCATAGGGCCGAACGTCCGGTTACCTCCGGCAGGAGCCGCGCGGCTGGCCACTCGCGCCGGCGGTAGGTGAGGGCGCCGGATGCCATCCACCTACGCGCCGGAGGCACACCTCTCGGTTGGACGCGACAGGATCCAAGCGCACGCACTTCGATCGTCACCGAGCATTGGTTCGTGCTCCCAGCTCGGATCTAACCGTCCCACGATCGTCGCTCGCGTGAAATCAGACCCGAGCGTGCAGCGGGGCAACCAGGGACATCGACGCGCCAGCGCGGCGTACTTCACAGGCAGCCTGCGATGACCGACGAGATACCCCGCGAGGGGTTCTCAATGCCGCAGAAGGCTCACCCCGCCCCAGCTCCTGAGCGCCGTCCCCCAATCTCGGGGTGACGGCCGATTGGAGTGAATGCCGTTCGCCGCAGTCCCTTCCATGACTCTGATCGTGCCGTGACCGGCGATGACCGGATCCCGCGCCCGCTGCTGGGTGACGATGGCGTACGGCTGGCGCAGGATCGCCGCAGCGATCGCGGTTTGCGCCTGGCGTAGCGGGCGGCGTACGCCCGGTTGGTCTGCAGGCACCCCCACACTGTCCGCCAGGACGCGACCGCAGCCGGGGACGCCCGGCGCCGGTGAGGCGGGCGCGGGCGGTGAACGTGCCGGACTTGCGCTCGCGCGGTGCGAGTCCGGCGTGTTTGACCACGGCCCGGCGGAGGTGAACCGGGTCAGGTCACCGGTCTCGGCGAGGATCGCCACAGCCCCGACCGGTGACAGCCCGTCGATGCTCGTGGCCAACGTCGTGAGTCCGAGCTCGTCGAGCGTTGCAGTCGTGGGCGCCTCGACGTCGGCCAGCTTGACGGGGGTCTCGTCCCGGGGAAGTTCATGGTGCGTCTTGGGGCGGAGTACGACAGGCCTGCGCCAGTGCCGGCGGAAGAGTCCTCGGGAACTACGGCGCACGCTCCGGGTTCCGGTGCACGCTACAAGCCGTCCCGGATACGAAGAGCTGAGAACCCTGTTCCTCGTGCAGGCAGCTCTCGCGGACAAACGTCCGGAACTGTCGCAGACCGGACACTGCGGCTGGCTGCCTCGCGATGGTCTTCAGCACCGTCGATGCCTGGCGGTTTCGTCGCCCTGGTGCGAAGGGTCGCTGATGAGAGCCTCACCGGACGTCCTGGCCGACAGGATGGCTACCTCCTCGACGTGAGTGCATCGCCCTGCGACGCGACGCGGGCTGCGATACCTGCCCCCAGCAGTGCGAGCGCGCATCCCACAGACCTGACCCAACTACCCGGCTCCCCGAGGCGATAGAGGAAGGGCCTCCGAACCGGCGTTTCCGCAGTTCAGAGGCCCTTCTCGGCACCGGGTGGCAGGCGAAGGATTCGAACCTTCGTAGCTCCCGCGACGGATTTACAGTCCGCGCAATGTGATTTGCTCACCTGCGAGGACGCAGCAGTGCCAACACCTTCCCCACGAAATCCCCACAAACAGTCGCTGCCAACCGCCGAAAGGCGTGGCCCATCGGACGCCCGCAACGCGCTGCAGCCGTGACCGCCTGTAGCGGTGTATTGGACTGAGCCTCGATCAAAGGAAGTTCATGTCTGTTCCGGATCTGCCGTCATCGCGCGACGGGTTCGGCCGGGAGGCCCCCGAACGGCTCTGACATTGCTTCACCCTCGACCTTGAATGTATATTCGCTGTTGAATCGTGAAAGATCGAGCACGCCTTCGAGAGGGGGCGAGCGTGTCACGAGCTCATGACCGCGAAGCGAGCACTATGGGCGTTATGCCCCAGAAGCAGATGTGCGACGCCGCGACGGCGTGCCAGAATCTCCTGCGCCCGTCCCGTCACTCCGGAGGCATGATGGTCAACCCGTTGAACGCTGGCGACGACTCCGCAGCTGGATTCGCGACGTCCGAGGACACGCGCCTCATGACGAAGGTGGCGCGCATGTACCACGAGCAGGGGGTGCGCCAGCCCGAGATCGCTAAGCGCTTGAACATCTCGCAACCGCGGGTCTCCCGCCTGCTCAAGAAGGCCGTCGCCACTGGGATCGTTCGCACGACGGTCGTCGCCCCTCGCGGCGTCTTCGCCGAGATCGAAGACGAGATCGAGAAGCGGTACGGCCTGCGTGAGGTCGTGGTTGCCGACACCGGCGAGGAGGACGACGAGTTCGTCATCGCCCCGGCACTGGGTGCTGCGGCGGCGTTCTACCTTGAAACGACCTTGGCCGGCGGTGAGCGCATCGGCGTCTCCTCATGGAGCTCCACTCTCCTGGCGACCGTCGACTCCATGCGGCCGCGCACCAGCCACGAGTGCGAGTCCGTCGTGCAGGTGCTCGGCGGCCTCGGACAGCCTTCCGCCCAAGCGCGCGCGACGCATCTGGTGGGCCGCCTGGTGCAGGTTACGGGCGCCTCCGCGACTTATCTGCCGGCGCCCGGACTCGTCACGTCTGGCGCCACGCGGCGTGCGCTGATGCAGGAGGACAGCATCGCGCAGGCGATCGAGGCCTTTCCCCAGCTCACGGTTCTCCTCGCCGGCATCGGCAGTCTCCTGCCCTCCGCCCTGCTGCGCGCCAGCGGCAACGCGGTGAGCCCCGAGGACGAGGACCTCCTGCGCGACGCCGGCGCCGTGGGCGACGTGTGCATGCGGTTCTTCGACGCCGAGGGCAAGCCAATGAAGAGCCATCTGGACGATCGGATCCTCGGCATCGACAGCACTTCCCTCCTGCAGATCCCCCGCCGCATCGGCGTCGCCGGGGGCAGACGCAAGCACGAGGCGATTCGGGCAGCCCTGCTCGGCGGCTGGATCAACACGCTCGTGACCGACAGCGCCACCGCTGCCTACCTGCGAGCCGCGTCGCACTGAGCTCGGGCACGGAACCCAGCGCCTGAATTCCCCAATAGAGACCTGTAGCCGGCTCACGTGTACGAGCCGGCTACTGGCGTCCCCCCCAGCGCGGCGGCACCCTGCCGCCGGCCGACGACCGGGCGACCGTTGACACCCCCCGGGAGCCCGCCCTACCCTGTGACTGTCTTCATTCACTAGCGAATGGATATTCGATGACGAGTCCGGAACGTCCCCGTCCCATGCGAGGCGGGGCGGTGCTCGCCATCGACCAAGGCACGACAAACACCAAGGCGATGCTGCTCGACGCGGCTTCCGGCCTGGTCCTCGCCGAGGCCTCCGCTCCGACGAGCATCGTCTTCCCAGCGCCTGGCTGGGTCGAGCAGGATGCCGAACGCCTCTGGGCTGCGACCCTCGTCGCCATCGACGACTGCCTCGCGCAGCAGCCGGGCGCCGAGGTGATCGGCATCGGCATCTGCAATCAGCGGGAGACCGTCGTGTGCTGGAGTCGGAGCACGGGCCGTGCCCTTGGCCCGGTTCTTGGCTGGCAAGACGCCCGGACCGCCGCGTGGTGTGCCGATCTCGCGAGCCGGGAACCTACTGCAGTAGAGACGATTCGGCAGCGCACGGGGCTCTCCCTCGATCCCATGTTCTCGGCGCCGAAGTTCCGTGCCGCGATCGATGCTGCCGTCGCTGAGGGCGCGGATCCGACCGAAGTCGCTGTGGGCACCGTTGATGCTTGGCTCGTCTGGCGGCTGACCGGTCAGCATGTCACCGAGCTCGGCAACGCGTCGCGCACCCTGTTGCTCGACCTTGCCAGCCTGACGTGGCACGAGGACCTGCTGTCGCTCTTCGGCATCGACGCCACCCACTTGCCCGAGCTACGCCCGTCCGATGCCTCTTTCGGCGTCACGTCGACGGGGCACGGCCGGCTCCCGGCCGGCGTTCCGGTGCGCGCCGTCCTTGCCGACTCCCATGCGGCTCTCTACCATCACGGGTGCACGACGCCCGGCACCGGCAAGGCAACTTACGGGACTGGGACCTCGATCATGAGCCCTACCACCGACGCGACCCCCGGACCGCGCGGCATCGCCACGACCGTCGCTTGGCACCTGGGCGGGCGGCCGACCTACGCCCGCGAGGGCAACATCGTCGCCTCGGGCTCGGCCCTGGACTGGATGGCCTCAACACTCGGCTTCCCGGAGGGGACCGCGGGCGGGGCGCATCTGACTGCGCTGGCCTCCGAGGTGACCGACAGCGGCGGCGTCTGCTTCGTGCCCGCGTTCTCCGGGCTCGGTGCTCCGTACTGGGATCGTTCGGCGGTTGGCGTGCTCGTGGGCGTCTCCGCGGGCACGACCCGGGCACACCTGGCCCGCGCCGCGCTCGACGCGGTGGCACACCAGGTCGCCGCCGTCGTCGAAGCGATGGAGTCCGACGGCTCAGCCCGGATCAACACACTCCACGCCGACGGCGGTGCCACGGCGTCGGGACTGCTGATGCAGATCCAGGCGGACCTGCTAGGGCGGCCACTCGAGGTGGCGCGTAGCCCTGCCGCGTCGGCCCTCGGCGCCGCCCGCCTGGCCGCCGAGCAGCTCGGCGTCGCCACCCCACCGGCTGAGCAGGGACATCGCGTCGCACCCCACTCGGGCAACTGCCCCGACACGGACGCGGCCCGTCGCACCTGGAACCAAGCCATCGCTCGCTCACGCGGAATGCCTGTGCCGCAACCCCCTTCACCGCTGGGCGAGGACACCACCGAGAGGAACAACCCATGACCGACTACCCACCCTTCGGAGCGGGACTGTGGCACTTCGCGTCCTACGTGGACCGCTACGCCACCGACGGATACGCGCCCGAGGTGTCAACCTTGGAGCAGATCGCGCGCGCCGGCTCCGTAGGTGACCTGTCCTACGTCGACGTCCCCTACCCCTTCTCCGAGGGCGTCACAGCCGACGACGTCAAGCAGGCACTGGCCGACCACGGCCTTCAGGCCGTTGGCGTCACCCCCGAGATCTACATGCGCCGTTTCAGCAAGGGCGCGTTCACCAACCCCGACCCGGAGGTGCGCGCCTCGGCGCTCACCGTCCTCAACGAGGCAGCCGACATCGTCCGGGCCCTCGACGCGCGCTACCTCAAGGTGTGGCCGGGTCAGGACGGGTGGGACTACCCCTTGCAGGTCAACCATCACGAGCAGTGGGAGCTGGCCGTGTCCGGCATGCGCGAGCTCGCCCAGGCCAACCCCGATATCAAGATCGTCATCGAGTACAAGCCGCGCGAGCCGCGCAACAAGATGTTCTGGGACTCAGCGGCAAAGACCGTCCTCGGCATCAAGGCGATGGGCGTCGACAACGTCGGTGTGCTCCTCGACTTCGGCCACGCCCTCTTCGGCGGCGAGTCGCCCGCGGCCGCCGCCCAGCTGCTCATCGACCACGACCTTTTGTGGGCCATGGACGTCAACGACAACTTGCGCAGCTGGGACGACGACATGGTCGTCGGAACGGTCCACCCCATCGAGCTGTTCGAGTTCTTCTACACCCTCAAGATCAACGGGTGGGAGGGCGTCTGGCAGCTCGACCAGTTCCCCTTCCGTGAGGACACCGTCGAGGCGGCCAGGCTGTCGATCCGCTTCCTCAAGGCCATCTACCGCTCCCTGGAGCAGCTCGACATCGAGGCGCTCAGGGCCGCGCAGGCCCGGCAGGACGCCCTCGGTGCCCAGAGGCTGGTCCAGAATGTCCTCTTTGCCAACATCAGGGGGGAGGAATGACGACGACGGAGGACCTCGTCCCCCATGTCGACGCCGGAGCAGTACCCCAGGACACGCTCACGGTCCTCGGGCGGGTGGCCGCCGACGCAACGCCCAAGCAGGCCATCGCGCACCTCGCCGAAGCTGCACGTCTGGTCCGACGCCGGGATATCGAGATGGTGCGAGCGGCGGGGCTCGGGCACGTTGGCGGTGAGTTCTCCGTCATCGACGTCCTCGTCACCCTCTACCTGCACGCCATGAACGTCTCGCCGGACCAACTCGAGGACCCCGAGCGGGACCGGTTCATCCTGTCCAAGGGCCACGCCGCTGCCGCGCTCTACACGACGCTGGCGATGGCCGGGTTCCTCGACCCGGCCCAGCTCGAGACGTTCATGCAGCCGCAGTCTCAGCTCAACGGCCACCCGGCTCGGACGAAAATCGCCGCCGTCGAGGCCAGCACCGGGCCGCTAGGGCACGGGCTGCCCATCGCGGTCGGCACGGCGTTCGCCGGCAAGCTCGACGGCTCCGCCCGACGCACGTTCGTCGTTGTGGGTGACGGCGAGCTGCAGGAAGGCTCCAACTGGGAAGCCCTCATGACCGCTGGAAACCACCGGTTGTCCCACCTGTGCGTCATCGTTGACCGCAACCGCTTGCAGCAGGGCGCGCGAGTCGCCGACACCAACGACCTGGAGCCGCTCGCCGACAAGCTCGCCGCGTTCGGCCTAGAGGTTGTCGAGGTGGACGGGCACGACCACGGCGCGCTCCTCGACGTCTTTGCGCACGTGCCCGCGGCATCTGGAAAGCCGACCGCTGTCGTCGCGCACACGTTGAAGGGCCACCCGATCTCTTTTATGTCCGACAACGTCGCCTGGCACCACAAGGTCCCCTCGGCCGACCAAGTGACCCAGGCCCTCGCCGAGCTGGAGCAATGATGACCACCACCACCGCGCCGACGACGCCCACGACCCCGGCACCACTGCACGACTGTCGCGATGCGTGGGTGTCCGCCCTCGTCGAGCTGGCAGAGGCTGACGATCGCATCGTTGCCGTAGTGAACGATTCGGTCGGCTCGAGCAAGCTCGCCCCGTTCCAGGAGCGCTTCCCCGAGCGTCTCGTCAACGTGGGCATCGCCGAGCAGGACATGGTCGGCGTTGGCGCCGGCCTCGCCAACGGCGGAAAGGTGCCGTTCGTCTCCGCGGCCGCGTGCTTCCTCACCGCTCGGGCCATGGAGCAGATCAAGGTCGACGCAGCGTACTCGCGGCACCACATGGTCCTTGTCGGGCAGAGCCCGGGCATGGCCTACGGCGAGCTCGGCCCGACCCACCACTCGATCGAGGACCTCGCCTGGCTGCGGGCCATCCCCGGGCTGACCGTCATCGTGCCGACCGACCCAACTGAGACGGCGCAGGCCGTCCGCTGGGCAGCCGGCGCGGGGGTCCCAGTCTTCATCCGAGTCAGCCGCATGGGCGTACCTGAGGTCATGCCGGACGGGTATGAGTTCCAGCCGGGCCGTGCGGTCCAGCTCCGCGAGGGGAGTGACATCACGGTCGTCGCCACTGGCACCGCGGTGGCCCGCGCCCTCGAAGCGGCGACGCTGCTGGAGGGCCAAGGTGTCGACGCGCGGGTGCTCGCGATGCCGACGATCAAGCCCCTGGACGGCGACGCCCTGCTGAGCGCCGCCGCAGAGACAGCCGGCATCGTCACCGTCGAAGAGGCACTCACTTCCGGTCTCGGAGGTGCTGTGGCGGAGTACCTGTCGACGCGACGGCCGACTCTGCTGCGATTCGTCGGCGTGCCGGACACGTTCGCGCCGACCGGGTCGGTCGAGTGGCTGATGGACCATTTCCGGATCAGCGCCGATGGCATTGCCGCAGCGGCCCAGGAGATCCTTGTGCGTCGCTGAGCGGCACGCCTGTCCATGCCGTCAACCAGTCGCCGGGTCGGTGTCCACCCCAAGGGGGACACCGACCCGGCTTCGTTTTGGCGTCAGTCGCATCCGGGACAGCGCTCACTTCGGGTCTTCCCCACGTCGCCACACGTCGGGTGACTTCGTATGCCGGCGGCCGCGATGAAGTTGCATCGCGTCCTTGGTGCAGTGCGCCGCTGAAGGCTCTGGGTTTGAACGTCTCGAAGCACGGGTTGGGTGGTCGTCCACTGGTGGGCAGCGTCAGTGCAAGGGCTCTGGACGTCCGGCTCACCGCAGATGGGGCTCCTCGCTCGGGCGACCTGGGGCAGGCGGCGCTTCGCCCGCTGAGTTGGCGACTCCGTGCCTCGCTCGTGGATCTTCTCGAGAGCCTCGCCGCGTGCCCGACTGGCAAGACGCCGGCCCCGCAGTGGAGAACTCACTCCCCCGGACGATCGGCCCCGCGTCCCTCCAACGCTTGCGGAGCAAACCGCCCGCTAGCGAGGGGCGCCGCGGGAGCCGGCAGCACGGCCTCGTCGAAGCACGGAGACCGCATCGCCAACACCCGGGGGACGCCGGCGCATACGCCGGAGCCGGGGCGGCCGCTGATGCGACCGCCCCGGCTCCGAGTGACGGGTGAAAGAGGGTGCGTCAGCCTGCGACGGCGAAGTTGTTCACCTTGTCGGCGTTGTCCTTGATGACGAGGATGCAGTCGACCGATTGCTTTTCCGGCTGGGAGGCCTTGCCGCCGGCCTTGATGTAGCCGTCGGCCTGCTGGACGGCCATTTCGGCGATCTGGCTGGCCGGCTGAAGAACGGTCGCCTTGATCTTGGCCGCAGTGATCGAGCTCACGACGTCCGGGCTGCCGTCGAAGCCGACGACGACGACGTCCTTCTTGCCGGCCGCGTCGAGTGCCGCCTGCGCGCCAAGGGCCATGGTGTCGTTGCCGGCGATGATGCCCTTGATGTCGGGGTGGGCCTGCAGGATCGTCTGTGTCTTCGCGAGCGCCTCGGCCTGGTCCCAGTTGGCCGTTTGCTGGGCGACCATCTTCATGGCCGGGATCTGGTCGAGGATGTCGTGGTAGCCCTTCGAGCGGACACCGGCGTTCGTGTCGGTTTCCTTGCCGAGCAGCTCGGCGTAGCTGCCGGAGTTCTTCATCTCCTTGGCGAACTCTTGCCCGCCGAGGGAGGCGCCCTGTGCGTTGTTGGAGACGATCTGGGCGACGGCGACACCGGTCTGGTTGATCTCACGGTCGATGAGGAACGAGGGGATGCCCGCGTCCTTGGCCTTCTTGACGGCGGTGACGGTGACGTCGGCGCCGGCGTTGTCGAGGATGATCGCCGCGGCCTTGCGCGAGATCGCGGTGTCGAAGGCCTGGCTCTGCTTCGTCGGGTCGTCGTCGTGGCTGATGACGAGCGTCTCGTAGCCGAGCTCTTTGGCCTTGGCCGCCGCGGCGTCCTGCTCGGCCTTGAAGAAGACGTTGTCGGGAGAGGGCGTGATGATGACGACGAGCTTGGACCCCGAGCCCGCGGCGGCGGCCGCGGAGGAGGTGCTGTCGCTGGTCGAGCCGCCGGAGCTGCTACCGCAGGCGGCCGTGCCGAGGACGAGGGCCGCAGCGGCGACGGGCAGCAGCGCCCGGCTCATACGTGAGGTGTGACGGAACATGAAGGTCCTTTCGGGATGGCTGAACTGGATCACTGCTGAATCGTTGGAGCTGGTGTGGTTGATTGGTGGTCAGGCGTTGTGTGTGGGTGCGGGCGTCCCACCGTTCGCGAGTCGGTCGCGTGCGGTTCAGGCGGCCCTCTGCGACAGCGCGGTCTGGAGTCGCTGCTGGGCCTGCTCAAGGACGATGGCCAGGATGATGACGGCGCCTTTGACCACGGACTGCCAGAACGTCGAGACGCCGACGAGGACAAGGCCGTCGGCCAGGAAGCCAATGACGAAGGCGCCCATGACGGTGCCCACGATGCTGCCGCGACCCCCACTGAGCGCCGTGCCGCCGAGGACGGCTGCAGCGATGGCGTTGAGCTCGTAGGTCGTGGCGGTGTCGGGGTAGGCCGCACCGAGCTCGGAGGTGAGGAGCATGCCGGCCACGGCCGCGCAGGCTCCGCTGATGACGTACACGGCGATGGTGATCCGCGGGACGCGAATGCCGGCGAGGACCGCCGCGCGGTCGTTGCCGCCGACGGCGTAGATACGCCGCCCAAACGGCGTCTTGGTCGTGACGATGACGGCAATGACCGCGACGACAATCATGATCCACACCGCGACGGGGATTCCGAACCAGCTGTCGACGCCGATGATGTGGAAGCCCTCGTTACCGTGCGCCGGGCTGCCGGCCAGGTTGGGGAAGGTGCCGCCGTTGCTGAGCAGCTGAGCCGCGCCCCGGGCCACGTAAAGCATGCCCAAGGTCGCGATGAAGGGCGCCACCCGGAACTTCGTGATGAGGATGCCGTTGACCCACCCAACCAGGCACCCAACGAGGATGCCGACGAGGATGACAGCTCCGACCGAGAGGTAGAGCACTCCGCCGCCGGGCAGCGTGAGACCGGCGAAGAGCAGGCCGCCGACGATCATGCTGGACAGGCCGGCGATTGACCCCACGGATAGGTCGATGCCGCCGGTGAGGATGACGAATGTGACGCCGATCGCCAGGATCGCGTTGATGGCCACGTGCTTGGTCATCACGATGAGGTTGCTCGAGGTGAGGTAGTCGTGCGACATCGTGCCGAAGAGGATGATGAGCAGGACGAGGACGACGAGCGTGCGACCGCGCAACAGCAGCAGTCCAATTCGGGCCAGCGTGTCACCGCGCTTGCCATCGTCGTTCTGCAGCGTCGGCGGTGGCTGAGTCGACGTGGCGGGCGCGACGTCCGTGTTGCTCATTCGGGGACCTCCGTGGCTGGGGTGGAGAGGATGTCGGCTCCGGCCGCCGCTGCGGCAAGCACGGCGTCGGAGGCGGAGGCGGAGACGAGTGCCTCCTCGGTCAGGTCGGCGCCAGAAAGCTCGGCGGTGATGCGTCCCCGGGCCATGACGAGGACGCGGTCAGCCATGGCCATGACCTCGGCGAGCTCGGAGGAGATGAACAAGACGCCGTAGCCGGCACTCGCGAGATCGCTCATGATCTCGGCGATCTGGCTCTTGGCTCCGACGTCGATGCCGCGCGTCGGCTCGTCGAGCAGGAGGACGACGGGTTCGGTGAGCAGGGCCCGGGCGAGCACGACCTTCTGCTGGTTGCCGCCGCTCAGCGACGTGATGGGAGCGGCGAGGGCCGGGATCTTGATGGACAGCTCACGGACCTTGGCTCCGGCGATGCTGCGCTCGACCTTCTGGGCTATAAGGCCGTTTCGGGCCAGCCTGCCGATCGTCGAGATCAGGACGTTGTCGCCGACGCTCATGGTCTGCACGAGCCCGTCGCGCTGACGGTCCTCGGGCACGAGGGCCAAGCCGGCGGCCTGACGCGCGCGGACGTTGCTCTCCTTGACGAGGGCGCCCCGAACAGAGACCCGGCCGGTCGACGGGCGGCTGCCCATGAGCGCCTCGAACAGCTCGGTTCGCCCGGCCCCCATGAGGCCGTAGATGCCGACCACTTCACCCGCGCGTACCTGGAGGGACACGTCGGAGACCAGGTCGCGGGGAGAGCCGGGCACGGTCACACCCGACACTTCGAGCAGAACGTCGCCGATGTCGCCGGTCGACCGGGAGAACAGGGCGTCGGGGTCCTGGCCGACCATCTGCCGCACGATCCAAGCGGTGTCGGTCCCAGCCATCGGCTCATGGGCGACGACCGATCCGTCGCGCAGTACCGTGACGTAGTCACCGATGCGGCGGAACTCGTCAAGTTTGTGCGAGATGTAGATGATGGTGACGTCGTCGCGACGCAGGTCGTCCATGACCTTGAACAGGACGTCGACCTCATGGTTGGACAGGGCCGAGGTCGGCTCGTCCATGATGAGGATGCGCACATCCTCCAGCAGCACCCGGGCAATCTCGACGAGCTGCTGCTTGCCGATCGGCAACTCGCCGACGAGCATGTCCGGATCCAGCTCCTGCCCGAGACGCTGGAGAGCGCCGGCTGCGCGCCGCCGCTGGGCGGCGTGGTCCACGAACCGCCGCCCACGCCGCAGCTCGCGCCCGGCGAAGAGGTTCTCGGCGATCGACAGGTTTGGGAAGAGGCTCAGCTCCTGGTGGATGATGCCGATGCCGTACGCGATCGCATCACGCGGACTGCCGATGCTGACCGGCTCGTCATCCAGCAGGATCGTGCCCGAGCTCGGCTGCTCCGCACCCGCCAAGATCTTCATCAAGGTCGACTTGCCGGCGCCGTTCTCTCCAACAAGAACGTTGACCCGTCCGCGGTAGGCCTCGAACGTGACGCTCTTGAGGGCCCGGACGCCGCCGTAGGTCTTGGTAACGTCCACGGCGCGCAGGACGACGGCGTCGTTCGCTGCCGGCGTCGACTGCTGGGCTGCTGCAGGAATGCTCGTCACGAGGCAAGCGCCAACTGGGTCGGGACCATCAAGACCACGCCGGGGGCGACAAGCGAGAATGCCCCGGCGAAGGTCACCTTCTTGCCGACGAGGTCTTTGGCCTTGACCTTCGCGAGGACGTCGGATTTCACCTTGTTGTTCAGCTCGGTGGCAGCGTCGGCGTAGTTGAGTTGGTTGGTGAAGTCGCCGAACTTGATGAACTTGACGGCGTCGCGCAGGCCCGTACCGGCGATGACCGGCCCGGTCACGACCTGGATCTGGCCGGTCTTGCCCGCCAGCCCGTCGAGCCTGACCGTCAGAGGGTGCGTAGGTGAGTCCATGTCGACGGCGGTCACCGTGCCGGCGCCCTTGAGGAGGAAGGCGTACGGGCTCCCGGTGCCAGCCTGGTTGCCGTACTTCTTGCTCGCAGCGTCCTGGTCAGCCTCGAGCGCGGGAAGCAGCTCCGCCGCCGGGACGGCGTCCTTCTCGACGGTCGGCAGGACCTTCGAGGCCCAGATGCCGCTGACATACGCCTTGGCGTCGAAGGCTGCCGCAGCTCCACCGGCGCCGGCCGACTTCTCCTGGCCGGCCGGGACATAGGTGTACACCCCCGGGACGCGCGAGCAGGCACCGAGGGATCCGCCGACGATCAGAGCGGTGGCAAGTGCCACAAGTGAGCGGGCTGCAGTGTCGGACTGAATACCCATTCGCCATTGAACGAACATACGATGATGATGTCGAGCCCTGGCGCTCGTGTCAACGATTTGTCGAATTTCCGGCGCGCGCATCTCGAAGCCGCGGCTCGCGCGCGACCGATTTGAGCCCGACCCTCGCGAGCGCACTGGGGGCGAGCTGTCACCGTCGCCTGCCCGACGACGACATCGTGCGAGACCGGTCCGCTGGACCGCCCCCGGCCGACCAGCTCCTCGCAAGGGATGAGGAGAACGTAGGGCGTTGCACGTCTCACGGTGGAGGGGCTCGGCGCGCGACCTTGGGCTGCTCCACCCGGCCGCCGAGAACTTGGCGACGGCGGCAGAAGTCCGCCGCGATTGCGTACCCCTCCCCCATAGCCGCAGGTCAAGCAGGGCGGTCCCGACGGACGGACCATCCCGTGGGCGCAACTTCGCCACGGATCCCCCACAAGGCGACGCACCTGCCGCGTCTCCGCAGGTCAAAGGCTGGCGGAATTTGTCCAGAGTCCGGAGCGCCACATACTCGGGCGGGGTACGTGCGAGAGGCCCTGCCGGCGTTTCCGCTGGTCAGGGCCTCTCGGGGCACTGGGTGGCAGGTGAAGGATTCGAACCTTCGTAGCTCTCGCGACGGATTTACAGTCCAGACAGGGCAGTTCGCTGACGTGCGACGTTGCAGTGGCGGCGCAAACTTCCCCGCGAATTCCCCACGGACAGTCGTCGCCAGCCCCGAACAGTGGACACCAACCGGATACCTCGCGCCATGAGGCGACGCCGCCACGCCCCACCCTGGCGATCACCGCACGACACCCCGCTGCCCGTCGAAGCGCTGAGCACAGGGCGCCATACCAGTGCTACCAGCCTTCAGGGATGAGGTGGTCTCCGTACACATAGAGTCGTTGAGTGAGGTCCTACGTGCCCCGGCGGAGACGAGATCAGCTGCCGAACAGTGGAGCTCAAAGCCCAGGGGCCAGCGTTCGCAGATCGCGAAACGCGGGGCCCTACGGCCTCGGGTGCGGCTGGTTCAGCTGGCCTGACTGTCGCTGACGAGGTCGAGCGCGATGTCGACGATCATGTCCTCCTGCCCGCCGACGAGTTTGCGACGACCGACCTCGAGCAGGATCGAGCGCACGTCGATGCGGTAGCGCTGCGACGCAGCCTCGGCATGACGGAGGAAGCTGGAGTAGACCCCCGCGTAGCCGAGGGTCAGCGTCTCCCGGTCGACCTGCACCGGGCGGTCCTGCAGGGGACGCACGAGGTCGTCGGCGGCGTCCTGCAGCGCGAAGAGGTCGCAGCGGTGCTTCCACTGGTTGAGGTTGGCGACGGCGACGAACGGCTCGATGGGGCAGTTGCCGGCACCAGCGCCGTGTCCGGCGAGCGACGCGTCGACGCGCACGACCCCCTCCTCGACGGCGACGACCGAGTTGGCGACGGCGAGCGACAGGTTCTGGTGAGCGTGTATGCCGATCTGGGTGCTCGGGTCGAGCACGTCACGGTAGGCCCGGACCCGATCCCGCACGCCGTCCATCGTCAGGCGTCCCCCGGAGTCGGTGACGTAGACGCAGCCAGCGCCGTAGGACTCCATCAGCTTCGCCTGGGCGGCGAGCTCGGGGGCGCTGCTCATGTGGCTCATCATGAGGAAGCCGGAGACGTCCATGCCGAGCTCTCGGGCCTTGCTGATGTGCTGCGCCGAGACGTCCGCCTCGGTGCAGTGCGTGGCGACGCGCACCGAGCGAACGCCCAGGGAGTACGCGTCCTCGAGCTCGCTGATCGTGCCGATGCCGGGGAGCAGGAGCGTCGTCAGGGTGGCCTGCGAGATGTTCTCCGCGGCGGCCTCGATCCAGGCCCAGTCGCTGTGCGAGCCGGGCCCGTAGTTGAGGCTGCCACCGGCGAGCCCGTCGCCGTGCGCGACCTCGATGGCGTCGACGCCGGCCGCGGCGAGCGCGGCGACGATCCGCCCGACATCCTTCGGGTTGATCCGGTGACGGACAGCGTGCATGCCGTCGCGCAGGGTGACGTCCTGGATGTAGAGCAGGGGGGTCTCGGTGTTCGAGAGGGTCACGGGTCGGTCTCCTGGGCTGGTGGCGCTGTCGCCGGGGGTGGTGGTCGTCGTGGCGCTCATGCGGTCACCCCTGCGTCGGCCCGCGAGGGGAGGCGCTCGGCGAGGGTCTCGGCCACGCGCCTGGCCGCGGAGGTCATGATGTCGAGGTTGCCGGCATACGCAGGCAGGTACATCGCCATGCCCTCGACCTCGAGGAAGACGCTCACCTTGGTCGTCACCGCGGGGGCGCCCTTGGGCAGCAGGGTGTGCACGGGCTCGTCGGGTGCGATCGGCGTGAACTGCACCTGCTGCTTGAGCCGGTAGCCGGGCACGTACTCCTGCACCTTCGTGACCATCTCGTCGATGGCGGCTCGGATCGCCTCGTGCGTCTGCTCGTCGGTCTCGCCGATGAGGGCGAACACCGTGTCACGCATGATGAGAGGCGGCTCGGCGGGGTTGAGGATGATGATCGCCTTGCCGCGCAGGGCTCCCCCGACCTTCTCGATGCCTGCGGTGGTCGTCTCGGTGAACTCGTCGATGTTGGCGCGCGTGCCCGGCCCTGCCGACTTCGAGGCGATGGAGGCGACGATCTCGGCGTACGGCACGGTCGTCACCCGCGAGATGGCCGCGACGATCGGGATGGTGGCCTGTCCGCCGCAGGTGACCATGTTGACGTTCTCGACGCCGGGGCCGTCGTCCTCGAGGTAGCGGTCGAGGTTGACCGGCGGCACGACGTACGGGCCGATCGCTGCCGGGGTCAGGTCCACGAGCTTCTTGCCGTATGCGGCCAGCTTGGCGGCGTTGGCCACGTGGGCCTTCGCGGACGTGGCGTCGAAGACGATGTCGATGTCGTCGAAGCCGTCGAGGGCGATGAGCCCGTCGACGCCCTCGTGGGTCGTCGGGATGCCCAGGCTGGCGGCGCGGCGCAGCCCGTCGGAGGTCGGGTCGATCCCGACCATCGCGGCCACCTCCAGGGTGGTGGACAGGCGCATCACCTTGAACATCAGGTCGGTTCCGATGTTGCCGGGGCCGATGATGGCCACCTTGGTCTTCGTCATCTGTGCTTTCCTTCAGTCGTTTCGGGAACGCGAGGGCGTGCGGGGCGCACGGCAGCGCGCGACGGCGTGGGTCACGGCGCCGGGGCTCGAACGGGCGGGGTCGGTCAGGCGGGCGACGGGGCGAAGCGTGCGGTCACGGTGCCGAGCGACGACAGCTCGGCCCGCACCACTTGGCCCGGGGTGACCGGTCGCATCGGCCCGAGGGCTCCGGACAGCACTACCTGGCCGGCGCGCAGCGGGTCGCCCACCTGTTGCGCCGTGCGGGCGAGCCAGAGGAGGGCCTCGAGGGGGTCGCCGAGGCAGGCCGCCCCGTTGCCCTCGGAGACGAGCTCGCCGTCGGCGTACATCTGCATCTGCACGTCGACCGGGTCGAACTCGTCGAGCCGCAGGCGCCGGTTGCCGAGGACGAACATGCCGCTCGAGCCGTTGTCGGCGATCGTGTCGGTGATGCGGATGTCCCAGCCGGCGATGCGACTGTCGACGATCTCGATCGCTGCGGCGGCGTGGTCGACCGCCGCGCGGACGGTCTCAAGGTCGAGGTCGTCCCCGTCCAGGTCGGCGCCCAGCACGAACGCGACCTCGGCCTCGGCCCGCGGCTGAAGCAGGGCCGACGTCGGGACCTGCTCTGCCGCGGAGACGTCCATGTCGTCGAAGAGGACGCCGAAGTCGGGCTGGCCGACGCCGAGCTGAGCCTGGACGGCCGGCGAGGTCAGGCCGATCTTGCGTCCGACGACGCGGGCACCCGCCCTCGAGCGGCGCAGCGCGAGCTCGTGCTGGACGGCATACGCGAGGGCGAAGTCGGTCTCGCCGAGCATGTCGCGCACCGGCGCGCAGGCCGCACCGGTCGCGGCCGCGTGCGCCAGGCGGTCGGCCGCCACGAGCACGACAGGCGGGACGTCGGCCGGGGCAGGGCGGTCGGCGTCGACGACGCCGCTGCCGGAGGGGCTGGAGATGGTCATGGGCACTCCTTGTCTGTGTGCCCCCAGAGTGCGCGAGCCAGGCCCGCGCCCGCCATCCGACCGTTCCACTCAGTGGACCGTCATTCCCGGGCGGGCGCGCGCCGCAGCGTCACGCGCCGCGCGAGCGTCGCAGCGACCCCCGCGGCCGCGGCACGCACGGCCACGGCGTGCTTGTCGGGGTGGAAGCGCGTCACCGGGCCGGTGACGCTGATGGCGGCGGTGGGGCGGTCGTCGGGGCCCAGGACGGGCGCGGCGACGCAGACCAGGCCCGTCGCGGACTCCTCGTACTCGTAGGCGACCCCGTCGTCGACGATGCGGTCGAGCTGCCGTCGCAGCGCTCCCGGCGCCGTGATGGTGCGCGGGGTGCGGCGCGTCAGGCCGGCGGCCACGACCTCGCCGAGCAGCTCGGGCGGTGAGTGGGCCAGCAGCGCCTTGCCGATCGCGGTGCAGTGCAGCGGCATCCGGCCCCCGATGCGCGAGGGCGAGCTGGCCTGTCGGTGCCCGCCGATCTTCGCGACGTAGACGACCTCAGAGCCCTCGAGCACACCGAGGTGGACCGTCTCGTGCGTGCGCTCCCGCAGGTCCTCCATGAAGGGCGTCGCGACCTCGAGCAGGCCCCGCTCGAGTGAGGCCCGCATGCCGAGCTCGAAGACGAGGCCCGTCAGGCGGTAGCCGTGGGTCGTGCGCTCGAGGAGCCGTGCTGCCGCCAGGTCGTTCACGACCCGATGCAGCGTCCCCTTGGCGAGGCCGGTGCGCCGACCCAGCTCGGCGAGCGACAGCCCGTAGTCGTCGGCGGAGAAAGCGAAGAGCACCGCGACGACCTTGCCGAGCACGGTGTCAGTGCCGATCGCCGGCGGCGACTGCCTCGGGGGCTCGGGACTGCCCATGGGCCAACGGAACCCGACGGCGGGCTGGTCGTCAACTCCAGCCGAGCCCAGGTCACGCCTGCTGGCGCGTGCGGGCGGCCGTTCGTAAGGCGGCGTCCCGAGTCCCCTCCCGCAACCCGCCGTTGCAGCGCCGCTCAAGCTCCCTGAGCGCGCCTGGGTTACCGTCGTTTGGATGCTGCGAGCTCTCAAAGTCCGGGGTCTGCCCGTTGGAGCCGACGATGAGTGGAGACGGTTCCGGAAGGAAGATGCTTGGACCACCCAGAGGCGCAAGCCAGCGTGCACGAAAGGGCGATGACCGCGAGACCGGTCAACATGCTCGGGTAGCTGAACCAATGCCCTAGAGCAGCGAGCGCAGCCGGAACGAGAAAGCCGACGTATGCCAGTGCGTAGTAGGCGCCTGTGAGCCGCGCAACGTCGTCCGGTGGTGCAATTCGCTGGACTTCGAGTAATCCCGAGACGACGGCTATGCCGTAGGCCGCGCCTAGGAGGATTGCGACGGGAATAGCGATGTAGGGCGAGCCGACGAACGAGGTGACGGCAGCCAGAGCGACTCCTGCGGTCATCAGCCCCATGGACACCACGACGGCTCGTGCGCTCGACAGGTCGTCCAGACGACGGGCCACTGGCTGGACCGCGACCCCGGTGCCGAGTGTGGCCACCGTCAGCACGGCTGTGTAGACGAGCGCGTTGTCGCCCAGCGCACCGCTGACCTGTTGGGGCACGATCGCGTAGGCGATTCCCGCCGAGCCGAAGATCCACGGCGCCATGGGAACGACGACGCGGAGAAAGCGCCCATGTCTTGCGGTCGGGGTTGTGACCCGAAGCATTCGAGACTCTCTGCGCTGCCCCGGTCGCCGTGTCTCCACTCCCTTCGCACCCACAAGCAGCCAGAGGGCCGGTAGACATAGGGCCGCGTGTGTCAGATACGGCCAGAGCAGTGGTGGTTCGAGGACCTCGGCGAGAAGAGCGGCGGAGGCCGGACCGACTGCGAAGCCTCCGGTCAGTGCCATTGTCGAGCGGCGAGCGCCACCCCCGGCTGGAAAGAGCTCAGAGATCCAAGAAGTGCCGACTGACATTGCGACACCGACAGCCACACCGCTGAAGCTGCGACCGAGGAAGATCCCGGAGAATCCCAGCTCTTCTCCGAGCGCCAGCAAGAAAGCTCCCAAGAGCGACGCACCGAGACCGAGGAGCAGCATCGGACGTCGTCCCATCGACTCGGACAGTGCTGCCGCGAGCAGAAGTCCAGGGATCAGGCCGACGACGTACGCGCCGAGCAACACGTCCACGGCGAGCTGCGAGTATCCCAACTCATGTCGATAAACCAGAAGCAGCGGGGTGAACTGGTTCCCTCCCCACGCCATCACGAACATCGCGACAGCAATCCTCATCCATGCCCCACTGGCCCATGCGGGCTCGTCGCGGCGAGCAGCGGGCGCTGCAAAATCCGGGGTTGTCGCCTGCTTCCGCACTCCGATCGGAGGATCGATGGGCACGGCGCCGCTCATGAGGACCCCTCGAGGTCGCGGTGATCCGTGGCGCTGACGGACCAGAGCAACCACGCCGCAAGGAGGGCCGGGCTCTGCGGACAGCGCAACGGCCTGGAGGGATCGGTCACGGCGCAACCGCCGCTGTCAGAGCCCGGGAGGCTCCGACCGTTTCCCAGAGGTCCCGCGTCCCGAGCAAGGAGGGAGTCGCGAGGGCGACACCGCTCAGCAGGTACGCACGCGTCTTCTCCCGGTCGCCAGCCACCTCCCGGAACCTCGCGAGTCGCTCCTCCGTCGGCTCGAAGACCAACCGCTTGCTGTCGCTGGAGATCGGTGTTGTGTAGTCCCAGAAGACGCGTCTGCGCTCTTGCGAGTATCGGTCGAGCAGCTGCTCGTCCGCGGCCTCGAGGAGGACGGCCGTGAGGGCCTCAGTCAGGGTGAAGGCGTCGAACATCCCGCCCACGAGCCCGAACCCGCGCGTCGGGTTGGTCACGTGCGCCGCGTCGCCGGCCAGGAGGACCCTGCCGACGCGATAGGACTCGGCCGAGCGCTGGTGCATCCGGTAATGGCGCCATAGACGCATCTCGTGGCCGAACCCCTCCTGCGGGATCACCGCCCGGAAGTGGCGCGCCATCCGCGTCTCGATCCCCTCTTCCGGCAGGCTGAGCGACTCCGAGTAGGTGTGGCGCCACAGGCCGTCCGGGGTGATCTGGTGGATAACCGCACCGTGCTGCGCGTCGATCAGATACCCCGAAACGAAGTGGTCGGCGTACGCCCCCCGACAGTTCGTCGCCACGAAGCGTTCCCCCCAGGTCATGCCCTCGAAGCTGAGGCCGAGTTCGCGTCGCACGATGCTGCGGGCGCCGTCAGCACCGATGAGCCACGGGACCCGCAGGGCCTGCGATCCCTCGCTGGACTCCACGGACACCGTGACGCCTGTGCGGTCCTGCTCCAGGCCTGCGACGGTGTGGCCCCAGAGGATTCGGACGTTTGGCAACCTGTCGAGGTGCCTCTTGACGACGCCACCCAGTGCGTCCTGTCCTAGGACCAGGCTGTAGGGGTGGCGAACGTCGCCTTCGAGGATCCCGATGTCCATCGAGATGCGCTCTCCGGTCCTGAAGACCTGGGCACTCCAGTCGTCTTTGAGATATCCGAGCTCCATCGCATCCGCGAGGACCCCAAGCCGCTCGAGCCCCGCAAGTACGGCCCAGTGATAGGTCATGCCGCGAGGCTCATCAAGGATGTCGTCCGCTGCGTCGAGCACGGTCACGCCAATTCCACTCTGGGCCAGACCGAGTGCAGCAATGAGCCCTACCGGCCCCGCCCCGACGATGATGACGTCGCAGTCGCTCATGTTGCTTCTACCTCTCGCACAATGCAACCTCAGTGGCCGCGGAGCCATCCTCTGGGTTGCCGTGCCCGCGCTCCACCATTCATTCCGCTCCTCGGAACCTTTGGTCGCAGGGCGGTCCGTGGGCATCAGTTGGCCTCTTCAGCCTCCCCGGCCCCGGAATTCGCTGCAGCCCAGAAGGATCGCGCCGGGTAATCCGCGCGGCATCGACACGAGGTGATCGAGCCCGCGTGACCCAGCACCTCAGCTCATCAGGTCAGCTCGGGAAGTCGTCGTCCCGCCACTCCAGCTCCGGCCGGTTGCCCCCTTCGGCCAGTTCATCCTCGCGGCTTCGCAGCTCGACCCGGCGGATCTTGCCGGAGATCGTTTTGGGCAGCTCAGCGAACTCGATCCGCCGCAACCGTTGCCAAGGCGCGAGCCGCGCACGGGCGTGCGCGAGAACGTCTTTGGCGACCTCAGGGGTCGGCTCGTACCCCGGTGCGAGCGCGATGTACGCCTTGGGCACCGCAAGGCGCACCGCGTCCGGTGCCGGCACGACGGCCGCCTCGGCTACTGCGGGATGCTCGATGAGCGCCGACTCGAGCTCGAAGGGCGAGATCTTGTAGTCGCTCGCCTTGAAGACGTCATCGGTGCGGCCGACATAGGTGATGTAGCCGTCTCGGTCGACGGACGCGACATCACCAGTCCGGTACCAACGATTCTGGTCGTTTGGTCCGTCGACGAGGCCTCCGTCGACGGTGAGGTAGCCAGACATGAGGGACAGCGGGTGGGCACGACGGTCGAGGCAGAGTTCACCTTCCCCGGGACCCGTGACGACCTCATCGGTCAGGGGGTCGACGATCGCCACCGGGACGCCGGGTAGCGGCCGGCCCATGGACCCGGGCTTGAGCGGTGAGCCTGGGGTGTTGCCGACCGATGCGGTGGTTTCGGTCTGGCCGTATCCATCGCGGATCGTGAGGCCCCATGCCCGCTCGATCTGGGCGATCACCTCCGGGTTCAGGGGTTCCCCGGCGCCGACGACTTCACGCAACGCCCCGGGACGAACAGACAGATCGCCGTTGATCAGCATCCGCCACACAGTCGGTGGCGCGCACATCGAGGTCACCTGGTGTGTCCGCAGAACCGTGAGCAGGGAGGTGGCGTCGAAGCGCACGTAGTTCAGCACCACGATCGTCGCCTCGGCGATCCAAGGCGCAAAGATCGAGGCCCACGCGTGCTTAGCCCATCCCGGGCTGGAGATGTTGAGGTGCACGTCGCCCGGCCGCAGGCCCAGCCAGTACGTCGTCGACAGATGTCCCACCGGGTAGGAGACCTGGCTGTGCTGGACGAGCTTGGGGCGAGAGGTCGTGCCTGAGGTGAAGTAGTAGAGCAGCGGATCCTGTGGTGCGGTGCCGGGATGCGGCAGCGGACCCGTCTCTGCTCTCGCAGCGTCCGCGAAGTCGTGCCAAGCACCGTCGCCGCTCCCGCCGACGGCGATCCTCACCATTGAGTCCTCGACCTGGTGGAACGCGCCGGTGTCGGCCCGATTGGTGATCACAGCGACCGCGCTCCCCCGCTGGATCCGGTCGGCCAACTCCTCCGGGCCGACTGCTGTCGCGGTCGGCATGATGACCGCTCCGAGCTTCATCACCCCCAGCACCGCCTCCCACATCTCGATCTGGTTGCCGAGCATGACGAGCACCGCCTGTCCACGCCTGATCCCGAGACCGGACAGCCACGCCGCGACACGGTCGGAGCGGCGTGCCATCTCGTCGAAGGTGACCGTCTCGGTGCTGCCGTCCTCTGCGACAACCCTGAGTGCGGGCTTGTGGTTTCCCCGGGCGATCGCGTCGAACCAGTCGACGCCCCAGCAGAAGCGGTCCCCGACGTCGGGATAGCTGAACTCCCTGGCCGCCCGCCCGTAGTCCTCTCGTAGGTCGAGCAGCAGGTCGCGGGCCGCACGGTAGGCCCTCGTAGCGGGAGATTCTGCGCCGCCGGACGGGTTCACGAGCGGTCCTCTCGGTTGATGAATGCACGGCCGTTGGATCGTGCGATGCCGTCGATCTGGGTCTCGGTCAATCCGTGGTCCAGGCCACCCGCCAGGAAGCGGGCCAAGCCCGTCAGCTGTCCGGGAATGAAGGGCGCGTCCGTCCCGACCATCACGTGGTCCGGGCCGAAGCGGTGGGTGAGCAGGGGCAGGTGCGCCGGATCAAGCACCAAGGTGTCCACCCACAGATGTCTGAGCAGATCGTCGAAGGCGGCGCTCCGCCCCTCCTCGCCCCAGATGGACAGGGCGAGCCCGATGCGCGGCGCCGCCCAGGCGAGCGTGCCGCAACCGTGCGCGAAGCCGATGCGGAGGTCGGGGTGATCGTCCAGAACCCCTCCGGTCAGGAGGGCCGTTGCGGCGAGCGCGGTGTCGGTGAGCATGCCCAGGCCGAAGTCGTAAGGCTGCCCGGTACGGCGTACGGAGCCCGCGCCACCGTCCATCGGGTGCACGAAGATCCTCGCGTCGAGGTCCGCAGCCGCGGCGAAGAAGGGGGCCAGAGCAGGGTCGTCGAGCTCACGGTGCTCGACCCGAGTACCGATCTCGACCCCCGCCAGACCGAGCTCGCCCACCGCCCGCTGGAGCTCGCTGATGGCGGCGTCGACGTTCTGCAGCGGGACACCGCCCAGACCGGCGAGCCGACCGTCCGACGCCTCTACCGCGGCAGCGATGCCGTCGTTGACCTCTCGGGCAAAGGCCGCGGCCGGTCCGGGGTCCGCCCAGGTCGTGAGCATGACCGGGACCGGTGAGATGAGCTGTTGCTCGATGGCGAAGTCATCCATGGATGCCAGGCGCTGGGGAACGTCCCACAGCGGACCCTCGACAGCTCGGAAGAGCCGGTCCCCCTGGTGGATCGCGCTCCGGCCGGGCGTTTCCGGGTCCAGACGCAGGACCGGCCACCGCGGATCGGCTCCGACCGGCGGCTCAGTGATGCCGGGCGGGAAGAAGTGGGCGTGGGTATCGACGACACCCCCCGCCCATCTGTCCAGAGTCATCGTGTGGCTCCTGTCCATCGGGAGTTGCGGTGGGCGGAACTCCCCTTCGTCGGGGTCCTGGAGCGCACTAGAGTCGAAACGTCGCACCATGGCTTCACGGGACGAGGAGGTCCGACATCGACGCTCCGCACAACCGCGCTCCGGGGGCCGATTCGCCTTCCATCCTCGCGAAGGCGTTCGACATTCTCCGTGCCTTTGACACGACGAGCCGAGTCATGACCCTGACCGAGCTTGCCCGCGCTGCCGACCTGCCCAAGTCGACAGTCCACCGTCTGCTGATCCGGCTGGTCGAGCTCGACGTCGTCGAGCACATCGGCGAGGGCTACCGCGTGAGCGTGAGCCTGATCCGGCTCGCCTCCCTCTCGCCGGCCAACCTCATGCGCGACGTCGCCATGCCACATATGGCCCGCCTCCACAACTGGTCTGGGCACACGGTGTCGTTGGGGGTGCTGCGCGACTTCGACACGGTGATCCTCGAGCAGGTGGGATCGGCTACCTGGCACTTCGACCCCCATCGCGTCGGCGCTCGCATCCCTGCCCACAGCTCGGCGCTGGGCAAGGCCCTGCTCGCGTGGGACCCGCGCGAGGCACTTGAGTCGCTGCTCCCCAACCCGCTGCAAGCGGTCACCGTCGCGACGATCACGGACCGAGACGTGCTCATGGCCGAGCTGCGCGAGATCCGGTCGACGAACCTGGCGCGCCAGGTCGACGAGAGCCGCGAGGGGATCTCGGGGATCGGCTCCGCGATCATCATCAAGGGCGAGGCCGTCGGGGCTTTGGCGATCGTTCACCCGTCGTCGGTGAACCTGCCGGGCGAGGCCGCACACGCGCTGCGTGCCACGGCCGCACGCCTCGCCACGGAGATCACCGACCGACTCACTGCCCTCGGGCAGCAGAAGCGTTGGATGCCGGGGCGAGAGGTCACTGGACCTCTCGCCCTCGACGAGAGTGATCAGCACAAGATCACCTGAAGAAGGCAAAAGCCTTGTTGGAGTTGAAGATCTCGGTCTCGACGAGCTCGCTCCACTCCAGTTCGAGCCCAAGCTCTCGCGCCGCCCCCAGCAGGCAGTGCCAGTTGAGGATCTCGTGCTGTCCTGAGTGGACGACCTCTTGGCTGGTCCGGCTGACCCACGGCTCGTGGTCGTCCGCCACCATCGCCGCGTACAGGGCTCGGTCGCTTTCTGTGTCGGGGCGCAAGTGCCAGCCCTCGTCGTACAGGAATGCGTGCGACCAGCTCGACGACGCGACGAGCGCCACCCGCAGGTCGCTTTCGCGTGCCATGCGCCCCACGGCGCGGCCGAGCTCGTAGCAGCGGGCCGGCGTCGGGCCGGGGGGGTCGAGGTCCTCCCCCGCTTGGATCTCCGCGAACCGCGCGATGCCGCCGCGCCGGGCGATGACGTGCTCGCCGTAGCAGTTCACCGCGATCGGGACGATCGGGTACGGGAACTCTTTGCCGACGTTGTCGTAGTCGAGGAAGATCTGCGTGTTGGCGAAGGCGTGCGGGAAGTTGGTCCCGGGCCGCGGCATGTACGAGTACGCGATGTCTACACCGGAATTGAGCACTGCGGTCGCGACCTCCTTCCCGACGTCGGGCGCCCCCTTCATGGTGAAGACCTGGTCGTTCGGCAGCCCCCACGCGTTCGGCAGGCCGAGCTTCGTGATGACGCCGAACGGGTCGACCTCGGTGTCGTCGTAGGCGAGGACGCAGAAGCTCGGAATCACCTCCTCGCGGAAGTTCTCGTACTGGTCATCGCCCCACACGAGGACGACGTCGGGTTTGAAGGCGTCGAGCTCGGCGCGCACCCGTTCCAGGTGGGTTCGCAGCGCCTTCCGATGTGCGGCTGCGGCGGCGGTGCCTCCGTCGTCCGACCATTCCTTTTGAGCCAGCCGCGACCAGTTCGCCGGGTCCTTCTCCGCCTCGGGGATGTCGGGGTCCTTGAGCGTCGAGTGCAACAGCGCGGCCATCGTCTCGTCCGGCCCCAGCAGCAGCGGGTAGTGGGTCATGCCCAGTCCGATGACGTCACCCATGATCGTTCCTCCTATCGGTTCGGACGGTCAGGACGCAGGGACGGGTGAGTCCGCCGCGAGCTCGCGCCGCGGGGCGGTCCAGTAGTCCGGCAGTGCGTCGTACTCCTCGGCGGGCAGCACCTCCCCGGTGATGCACTCGTTCCACTGCCGCCAGAAGGTGCGCATCTGGTACTCGTCGGACTGCACGGGGACGGACTCGTGCATGCCCCGTGAGATGTCCGACCACTGCAGCTCCTTGACCGAGCCGTAGGCAGTCTGGGCGCTCTCGAGCATCTCCACGTCGTCGGGGGAGGCGAGCCCGCCCGGCCCCCAGAAGGTGAGGAAGTTGTCGAGGCGCTGCCGCTTGAGCTCCGCACCCTCCTCCGGAGGGGCCAGCTCCCAAGCGGTGACCTCCATGTAGTCGTGCGAGACCGGGTCGATCTTGCGGATGACCACGCCCATGACGAGGTCGATGATCACGAGGTTGGGGAAGATCACCATGTTGCGGATGCCGTTGAGTCGCTCCACCCAGCCTGCACCGTACTTCTCGCGCAGCCGCTCGTAGCGAGCCTCCTTCTCGGCGCGGGCCTCGTCGGACAGGGCTCGGCCGAAGATGTCGCCACTGCCGGACGCGCCCACCGTCACCGCGTGGCCGTTCCCCAGGTTGATCGAGCGCGAGTCCTTGAGCGATTTGCCGGCATCGATCGGGCCGCGGGCCGCGACGATCATCTCGAAGTAACGCTGGTGGGTGGACATGGCGTGGTAGCCGTCGTAGCTGTTCTCCACGAGCAGCTTCCAGTTGGCCTTCACCGAGTAGTGGTGGGTGCCCTCGAGCACTTCCATCCCCTCCTCCGACATGTCCGACACGAGGTCGAGGTACTCGGCTGCGCCCGCCAGATGTGTCCTCAGGTCGACCACATCGGGGTTGAAGGAGACGAAGACGAATCCCCGGTAGGTCTCGACCCTCGGCGGGGTCGCGAGGCCAGGCCGCTCGAAGTCCGGACCGTAGGCCGAGTCACCCGGCACGGAGACCAGGTCACCACGCGTGCTGAAGCTCCAGCCGTGGTAGGCACAGGTCATGAAGCGGGCGTTGCCAGAGCCCTCGCGGCACAGCATCGCGCCGCGGTGCGGGCAGGAGTTGACCCACACGCGGACCTGTCCCGTCTTGTCCTTGACGAAGATCAGCGGACGACCGGCGACCGAGCGGGTCTTGAAGTCGTTCGGCTTCTTCAGCTCGGACTCGTGGCCGAGGTAGAGCCAGGTCTTGTCGAAGATCTCCTCCTTCTCGCGGGCAAAGATCTCTGCGTCGGTCATCACACGTCGGTTGACCCGGAAGCGTGGCATCTGACGGTCATCGTCGATGTACTCGGACATGGGGGCGCACCTTCTTCTTCTGACAGGGGAAAGGGATTCAGCTGGAGAACGACTGCGCGGCCTGCTGGCGGTCCAACCAGGCCTCGGCGGACGGGGTGGAGCGGGGGACGACGTGCAGGTTGAGCCACTCCGCGGTTCGCTGCCACGAGTCGAAGACCGCGGCGTGCGCCAAAGCATCGGTGGAGTCACGGAGGCAGTGCTCGACCCCCCGATACCCGACGAGGTCGGCGTGCTCGGCGGCCGCCGTCCTGACCTTCTCGCGGCAGGAAGCGATCTCATCGTTCAGCTCGTCCTTGAGGCCGCGACCGACGAGGCCGAGCCATGGGCTGAGCAGTCGGAAGGCCGTAGCGGTCCCCAGGATCTCTCGGGCAGCACGAGGGACGCTGACGACGGCACCGAAGGTCGACTGTGTGCCCACGAGCATTGCTGCGCGAGAACCCTGCCCATAACCGATGACCGCGGTTTGCTCCTGCGTCCATCCACGGGCAGCCAGGAGGCGGACCAGGTGGTGGACGACCGCGAGGTTGGCGTTGTCGTCGACATCAGTCGCCGGCAGTGCGAGTACCGACTCGTAACCGTGCTGCGCAAGCCGGTTCATGATGTCGACGGCCCCCATCTCGTCCATGCCCTCGGGGCCGGCGAGAACCACCGCGGCCCCTCGCGGGACACCCCCGAGGCGCAGCTCGAGGAGGCGGACCTCGGCGTCCGCGACGGTAGCCGTCGACACCTGGGGATCAATGCGTACGTCCATGGTCACCTACAACTCCTCTGTTGTGGACCGTTGGGATGAGCGGGAGTCAATCCGGGCCCGGCCACGAAGGGAATGCGCCGTCCCGGCCGTCGGAACCTCTCCGGGAAGGACCTCCGGAAGGAGCCTTTCTCCGATCGCCTCAGCGGCCCTCGAAACCATCTGGCCCAGGCGAGAGATCTGTCTGGGACCGCTTCGCCCGATGGTCAGGGTCGGAATCACGATGGACACTGCGGCCACTGGGCGCCCTTGGGACACAATGGGGGCCGCGATGCATACGAAGCCATGGCAGGCCTCCTCGGACTCGACCACGAAGCCCGCCTCCCGTGCTCGATGGAGCTGAACGAGCAGCTGCGCGTGCGCCGTGACGGAGAAGGGGGTGGCTCGGGGAAGGGGATGCGCCAGCAATGACTGGAGGGCCTCCGGGGGTCCGGCGGAGAGCAGCGCCTTGCCCAAGCCGGTGCAGGCTGCCGGAAAGCGGCCTCCCACCCGGGTCGGGAGCCGGACACCCTCGGCCCGCATGACCTTGTCGACGTACTGGATCGACCGACCACGCAGCACAGCCAGGTGGACAGCGACTGCCTCAGACTCTTCGAAGAGCCGGGCGAGTGAGGGATACGCGACATCCCTGAGGTCTGCGTTGCGGGACCGCCGCGCGGTGTCGGCGATGTCGAGGAAGGCATCACCCAGGCGGTACAGGTTTCCTGCCCGGTCGACGAACCCCTGGTTGTCCAGCTCCTTCAGGAGGCGGTGGGTCGTGCTCTTCGGCTGTCCGACCGCGAGCGCGATCTCGGTCAGGCCCACCGCCGCTTGGCCGCTCTGGAGCATCGCCGTCAGCACGGCGAGCACCTTGGACACTGAGGACGGCTGTTCCCGCACGAGAGCCTGTGTCATCGGCTGCGCGGTCATCAAACCTCCATGTCGGTCCCGGTCACGTCGGCGGCGGCGTGACAGGCCCACTCTCGGAGGGGCTCGGGCCCCGCGATAGAGGAGGTTCCGGCCGTCGGAACCACCTCAGGCGGACAGCTCGCCGCCGGGGGTCACGACGAGGGGAGACAGCGGAGCCCCGCCGTGCACTGCCTCCGTGAGGAGGTCGGCGGACGCGTTCAGGCCACCGGCCAAGTGTGCGGGCGCGGCCAGGCGCAAGCGCCCCAAGTGCGCAAGCCGTGCCAGCAGCGGCAGCGACTCGGGGTGCACGCGTGGGGGCCCGGACAGCGTGCGGCCGTCCCAGCGGTTGCTCTCAGGGCTCACGGTGAAGGGGCCGGCGAGAGCCCCCCTCCCTTCCGGGCCGAGAACTGCGACGGCCTGCCGCCCCGCGTCGGCATCGGGTGCGGTGTGGAGGACGACGTCGAGCCCGTGTCCACGGGTGATGTCCAACAGGCGTTCCGGGAACATGGCGTCCGCGGGGTCGAGAGTGGCGTCGGCCCCCTGATCCAGCGCCGTCTCCCTCGCGGCCGCACTGGGATCGACGACGACGAGCGGTACGGCCCCCAGGAGTCTGGCGATCGGCACTGCCACCCCGCCGAGGGACCCGGCACCCCAGATCCCCACAGAGGCACCGATCGTCACACCGGCGTGTACGAGCATCGAATGGGCACGTGCGGCCAATGGCAGCACCGCCCCGACCGCGATCGGCAGCTCCTGCGGGATCGGCACCAGGCCCTCGACGGGAGCGACGACGTAGTCGGACAGACCCCCGTCCTGCTCGGTGCCCGGGACGAACCAGGCCCGCCCGACTCGGACCTCCGGCTGCAGCGCCACGCGCCGGCCGAGTGGCCATCCGTCGGCACCCGCGCCCGGCGCGGCCACCGTGCCTGCGACGTGGCGACCAAGGACCCGCAGGCCGTGCGCATCGCCGCGTAACGGCCGCGGGCCAACCGCCGGTTCGCCGTCCCGGCGGTCCAACGCAACTGCGCCGACCCGGACGAGCACCTGACCCGCTGCCGGGCGCACACGGCGTACCTCGTGGAGGTGCACCCCGTCGGCGTCGTGGCGCACGGCGCGCATGGTCGGAATTCTCACGACTCCTCCAGGGGGCTCGGGCCGGGACTGGGGCCGGCTGGCCGCGACCCTACGCAGCCGACCGGCCGGGCGCGCCGTGTGGTTCCAGTGACTGAAACGCGCTCTGGTTGGGGCGGATGGGCGACCCCAGACTCGACGACGGACAGCACCTGGGACATCCGGTCCCGTGCCCCTCACCGCCGAGGAATGACACAGATGGAGCGCATCTTCGCCTGCCGGACCGACGAGCTCGAGCCCGGGAGCACCATGACCGTCGACGGGGAGACCCCCGTCGCCCTTTACCGCACCGAGGACGGTGAGTGGTTCGCGAGCGACGACTCCTGCTCCCACGAGCAGTTCTCGCTCGGCAGCGAGAGCGACCTGGAGGACGACGAGGTCGTGTGCCCGCTCCACATGGCTCGCTTCGACCTGCGCACGGGCAAGGCCCTGTGCTTCCCCGCGACCATCGCGCTGCGTATGCACGAGGTCGTCGTCGAGGACGCCGACGTCTACATCGTCCTCGCCGATGGCTTGGCCGACAGGCCCGCGGTCGAGGCCTCGGCCGGCGCCACAGCCGACTGCGCGGTGGCCTGACCATGTCCCGCGTCGTCATCGTCGGTGCCTCCGTGGCTGGGATCCGCACCGCGCAGGCCCTGCGCATGCGAGGGTTCACGGGCACGATCACGCTCATCGGCGAGGAGGTGCACCACCCCTACGACAAGCCCCCGCTGTCCAAGGAGTCCCTCGCCGCGGGGGCGGGCGAAACACCCCCACCGCTGCTCACTGCCGAGGAGTTGGGCGCGCTCGAGGTCGACCTGCGCCTCGGCGTGCGGGCCACGGGCCTGAACCCGGATGCGCACCTGGTCCGCACCGACGCCGGGGATCACGCGTACGACCACCTGGTCATCGCGACCGGCGTCACCCCGCGCATCCTCCCCGGCTCTGACCTCGAGGGGGTGCGGACCGTGCGCACGGCCGATGACGCCAGCTACCTGCGCAGGCACTTGGCCACGACGCCCCGGGTCGTGGTCGTCGGGGCCGGTTTCGTCGGCGCCGAGTTTGCCGCCGCCGCCCGCGCGCATGGGTGCGAGGTGACGATCATCGAGGCACAGCAGACACCGCTGGCGCACTTGCTCGGCCAGCGGGTCGGCGGGCGGCTGGCCGAGCTGCACGCCCGCAACGGCGTCACCGTGCGTACGTCCGCGCGCTTCGACCACTTCGTCGGGGACACCGCGGTCGAGGGAGTGGCCCTCGCCGATGGGGAGGTGCTGCCCGCCGACCTCGTCGTCGTCGGGATCGGCGCCAGCCCCGCCACGGACTGGCTCGACGGGTCCGGGCTCCCGACCGACAACGGAGTCGAGTGTGGCGCCGACCTGCGCGTCGTCGGCCACCCCGAGATCTTCGCCGCCGGTGACGTCGCCCGATGGCCGCACGTCCACTACGGCGAGGCGGTCCGCATCGAGCACTGGACCAATGCCAACGAGCACGGCGCGGCGGTCGCCGCCGCGATCACCGATGGTGACGCTCCGCGGGCGACCGCACCCTACGTCTGGTCAGACCAGTACGGCCACCGCATCCAGATCGTCGGACTGCCCTCTCGCGGCGAGCTGGTCCACCTCGCTGGCGAGGGACCGCAGGACCTCGTCGCCGTCTACGCGGACGCCGCGGGCAGGGTCGTCGGCGGCGTCATCGTCGATGACTCCCGTGCCTTCATGAGGTTGCGCAAGGCGGTCACCAAGCAGGTCCCGGTCGAGAGCCTCGAGCAACCCTTGGCATCCACCGCGGCCCCCGCCTGAGGTCACGACGAAGGGGCCCGCCACCGGTGTTCCGGTGGCGGGCCCCTTCGTAATCCCAGCGGGCTCACTCCCCCTGCGGCCGCCAGGGCCAGTACTTGGCGGTGGCGCCGCCGTCGACGGTGATGTTGGTCCCGGTGACCATCGCCGAGTCGTCGCTCGCGAGGAAGACGACGGCACCGACGTAGTCGTCCGGCGTGGGCAGTCGCGACATCGGGAATTGGGCGGCGAAGTCCATCGTGAACTCCCCCTCCATGCGCCCAATCCGACCGACCCGCTCGACGAGCTGCGGGTCCTGTGGCTGGGTGGCTGTCGGCGTGAAACCGTTGACCCGGATGCCGTGCCGGGCCAGCTCCATAGCGGCCGAGCGGGTGAAGTTGATCATCCCGCTCTTGGCGGTGGAGTACCCGATGTTGCCGGGTTGCCCCTGCCACGCAGCCGTGGAGAGCACATTGATGATGCTGCCGCCGTGGCCGCCGTCGATCATCGCCCGCGCTGCGGCCCGGGTGAAGAGGAAGGACCCACCCAGGATGATGTCCATCTGCCGTCGGTAGGCCTCGATCGGCATGTCGAGCAGGCCTCGCTGGTCGAACTTCACGGCGTTGTTGACGAGCACGTCGACCCTCCCCCACCGCTCGAGCGCGAGCTGCACGACGTCGTCCGAGTGCCAGGGGTCGGTGACGTCACCGACTACCGCGACGGCCTCGCCACCGCCAGCCGTGATCCGCTCGACCGCGCGGTGCGCGGTGGCCTCGGAGATGTCGGCGCACACGACGCGGGCGCCCTCCCGGGCCAGCCCGGCGGCCAAGGCACCTCCGATGTTCGGGCTGGCACCCGTGACGATGGCGACGCGGTTCTCGAGCCTGCTCACAGGATGATGCTGACCTTGCCGTGCGGGCGTAGCGCGTCCAGGTCGAGGACCGCCTTCCGGGTGAGGTAGCGCAGGCCGTGGTCGCCGCCTCGCTCGAGCACGTGGACGTAGCGCCCGAAGTAGGTGTCGACGGCCCCGTTGCGAGCGCGAAAGACCGCGAAGTTGGCGCGGACCTCAACCACTCCCGCCTCGGCCTCCGACGCCTTGACGTTCGTGACGAGGTGACGGGTGCGTGAGTGCGGGTACTCGGCGTGTGCCGCACGGGTGAGCAACGAGTTGACCCGCTGCTCGAGCAGGAAGCGGTCGTCCTGGACCAGGAAGAGGTCCTTCGTCGGGTCGCCGTCCGGCTTGTCCGTCGAGGGCACGAGGTAGCGGCCGGCGTCCGCGAAGAGGGCGAGCCACTCGTGCAGGCGCCACTCGTCGAGGAGGTCAGCCTCCAGGTAGAGAAAGTGCTCTACCTCGCGCACGAGGTCGGAGTCGAGGCGGGCTTGCGTAGCAAGGGTCATGACAGGTCTCCCACTCAGTTGTTCTGGATGAAGTCGCGGACCACGCGGTTGAACTCGGATGCATGCTCGATCTGGGCCCAGTGCCCGCACTGGTTGAGCAGCAGCAGCCGCGAGTTGGCCACTGCGCTCACCAGACGCAGGCTCTGCTCGTAGCTGACGACCCGGTCGTCCCTGCCGTGGATGGCCAGGGTAGGCGCGCTGATCTCGGTCAGGCGCGGACCGTAGGTGAAGTACTCCGTGCTCAGCGGGTTGCCGCCAGGCGCGTTGTTCCAGCTGGCGAGATGCTCGGGGTGCGAGAGCGCTGCGTCGAGGCGCAGCGCGGCGAGGTCGCCGGAGGTGACGGCCGGATCGAAGGCCATGACCCGCGTGACTTCCCTCATGTTCTCGATCGTGGGGTCCTGGTAGGTGCGGAAGAGCACCTTGAGCCCTTCGCTCAGGCCGTTCGCCCCCCAGGTGTTCTGACCCGGCACGGGTGCCCCCATCGAGACGAGGTGGCTCACGCGCTCGGGGTGGAGGATGGCGGTCGAGATCGACGTGATCCCGCCCATCGAGTTGCCGACGAGAGCCGCGCTGTCGATGTCGAGGGCATCCATAAACGCGATGAGGGCGGCGACGTGGTCGTAGCCGGTCTCCGGGGTCTGGGTGTCGCTCTCGCCCCATCCGGGCATGTCCACGGCGTAGACGTGGAAGTCGTCGGCGAGGGCGGCGATGTTGGTCCGGAAGTTGCTCCAACCTGTCGAGCCAGGACCGCTGCCGTGAAGGAGGATCACCGGGTGTCCGGAGCCTGCCTCGTTGTAGTGGATCCTGTGGAGTGAGGTCTGGACGAACCGACCCGACGACTCGTCGGTTATCTCGGCGCTGATCGGCTCGGCGGTGAGTGATGCGCTCATAGGTGCCTCCTGGGCGTGCTGTGACCGGATGTGGTGGCGACGGTAACCACGCGAGCACGCCGTGTGCAGAGCCGGTTCCGGCTCCCGGAACACCCCGCCGGCGAGGGAGCACCGAACCCGACCGGGCACGAAAGGGGGTGTCCCGGGCAACGCCGGGACACCCCTTCTGCGGAGCTGGTGCAGGACCGGTCATCCGGTCAGGCAGGCCTCCGGGAGAACGTCGCTTCGGAAACGACCTCGTCGTGATGCGCCTCGTACAGCGACCTGCTCCTCGTCTCGCGCATGAAGGCCACCGAGCAGAAGGCGACCGTCGCGAGCACCGCGAGCATGACCGACAGCCCCATGCTGCCGAACCCACTGAGCAGCGGTGCAGCGATGATCGGCGGGATCGCGCCTGCCACGACACTGCCGATGTTGAAGGACACCCCGGTCCCGGTGCTGCGATACGAGGTGCGGAACGTCTCTGGCAGGAAGACGGTGGTCGCAGCGTTGGACAGACCGACGACGAAAAGGGTGACGGTCAGCGCGCCGCCGATGATGACCGGTTGCCTCGTGTCCACCAGAGGGAAGAGGACGAAAGCCCACACCACGGCGGCGCCGTTGCCCACGAAGAGGATCCAGCGGCGACCGACCTTGTCCGACAAGCGCGCCCCGATGATCTGCCCGAGAATGCAGCCGGCAATCGCGACGAACTGAATGAGCAACATCGTGTTCTTCGGGATCCCCAGCAACTTAGTGCCGTAGTTCGTGAGGTACACAGCTCCCATGTAGAAGAAGGAGAGCCACATCAGCACAGACCCGGAGGCGAGGAAGACCTCCCGCCTCTGGTTGGCGAAGAGCTCGCGCACGGGTGATTTTGCCGTCTTGGCTTGTGCGGCCTGGGTCATGGCTGCTTTGAAGACTGGCGTGTCAGTGACACCCAGACGCACCCACATACCTACGGCGACGAGTACCGCGCTGAGGATGAACGGCACGCGCCAGCCCCATGACGCGAACGACGCCTCAGACATCGTCAGGCCGGTGACGAGGAAGGTGAGCGTCGCCAGGAGCAGCCCGAAGGTGGTGCCGAGAGTCTGTGCGAGCGAGTAGACACCGCGTTTGCCCTCCGGTGCGTGCTCGACCACGAAGAGGGCCGCGCTACTCCACTCGCCACCGACCGCAAAGCCCTGCAGAAAGCGCAGGACGATGAGGAGGATCGGGGCTGCCAGCCCGATGCTGCTGCCTGACGGCAGGAGACCAATGAGCACGGTCGAGGCGCCCATCAGGATCATCGTCGTGATGAGGGTGGCCTTGCGACCTATCCGGTCGCCCATCTGACCGAAAACCAGACCGCCGACTGGGCGGGCCAAGAAAGCGACTCCGAAGGTCGCGAAAGAGGCGGCGGTGGCGGCGGCACCACCCAGCGCCGGAAAGAAGACCTTCGGGAAGACAAGTGCCGCGGCTGTCCCGTAGATGAAGAAGTCGTAGTACTCGATCGTCGTGCCCATGAAGCCGGCCGCGACAACGCGTTTCAGCCCCTTGGGTTCGGTGGTGGACGCAGACATGGAGAGAACCTCTCGCCGGCCACGGGGCCTCGATGCCCCGGTGGTGATGTAGCGCGAAGGTATGGAGCCGCGCGCCGGTCACCAAGGAAAAGTTCCGACCCGTGGAACGCAGGCGCTGCCCCTATCGCGAGGATCGAGCCTGTCCCATCCGGGTCGAGCGAATGCCTGGAAACCCAGCGCGACAACTGGTGCCGGTCAGCGTGGTCCTCGTACCGGATCAGCGGTTGAGCGCGATCTCGCCGGGAAGGCGCCTGCGGATCTACCAGTCGATGAACTCCGTGACCGCGGTCTCAAGGCCATCGATGCAGCCCCGTGGGCCGCACGCGCGGATGAGCTCGGCCTCGAAGCGCGAGTTGAACCCCACCGCAAGGGCATCGTCGTAAGAGCTCCCGGACGGGCCGAGCGAGGCGACTCCGCGCCGGCGTGTGTCAGGCGTCTAGGTGTGGCGCCGCCAGGTGCTGGACTCCCTTGTCGGAGTGGAGGACCGGCCAGTGGCGTCCCGTCTGCCACGAGTCCGTCTATCAGAGGCCCTGACCAAACTTGCGAGGAAGGTCAGTGTGTAGGCTTTTCACGGCTGCCAGCCCGTGACCCGTCGGAGGATGACGTCGGCGACAAACGCGGCGTGCACCAACCGAGAATCTCTGGCATCGGTGATGCATCGACGCCGGGTTGGTCGGGGGCGCCGTCGCGGAGTCGCGGGCTACGACCAGATCCGGGCACGGGTCGACTCCACTGCGCGGGATCCTCGTCCGGACGCCATTGGCGCGGCTGACTTCGAGCAGCCCCGACTAGCGCATCAACGGCTGCGGGGCGCGCCGGGTCAACGCATGGCTCTGACGGTGCAGCGCGGCAGGCACCTATCATCGGCGGTGGCTCCGGGTCAGTTGCAGCGGCCCAAATGCGGAGAAGCCATCCCGGAACAACGACGGAGCGGTCGTCCGTCGCGATTGCATACCCCTGCCCCCGGCATCGGCGCAGGTCAGGCCTGCAACCGCAACGGACCGACCCTGCGCGCACCCCTGATTTCCCCACGATTTCCCCACAGCGCTGAGATCCCGCCACGTTTGCGCAGGTCAGAGGCCTTCTCCTTCCACCTTCGGAATCCGCGCTGCCGCATACCCCGCCCCCGTACATGCAAGAGGCCCTGGCCGGCGTCTCCGCTGGTCAGGGCCTCTCGGGGCACTGGGTGGCAGGTGAAGGATTCGAACCTTCGTAGCTCTCGCGACGGATTTTTACAGTCCGGACAACGGGATCCGCTGACCAGCGCAAACTCAGCGCAATGCGAAACTTCCCCACGGATTCCCCACAGACACTCGACACAAATCGCTCACACTGAGCGTCAGTCGCCCGCCGGCGTCAGGGTCACGCAGGGAGCGTGGGCACTGAGCCGACGCTTACGCGCCATCGCGCGGGCGGCTGCGCCTGGAGCGATCGCTGCCGGTCCCGACTCTATGCAGCCCCAATGCTTTGACCATTTGTCGCTGTAACCCGAGGCCATCGATGTCGAGCTCCATCACATCGCCCACCGAAGGAAGACGGCGGTTTCGGTCCACCCCTACTCCCGGAGGCGTGGGTCATCTGACAGCGAAGGTAGAGGTTCGGGGGTGACTGCTGCTCTGCGCTCCGACTGCGGACGCGTGCGATGTGACACCGAGGCGCGAAGCCAGCCGGAATCTGTAGTCCCTTGGGTCGGCACCGCGAGAATGCCAAGCCCGCTTGCGCGGTGACACGCCGTCACCTTCGCCGCGCGTAGGTTGCGTCGGTTGTTACGACGCCGTGCTCGCAAGCTGTCTCACTGCGGCCCGAACGGCGAGGATGCGGGCAGCGTGTGTCTGGACTCCGGTGGCGGCGACGACCGACGCGTGTTGCCGGGTGTAGCCGATGCAGTCGAGGAAGATGTGATCGACGTTGGCGCGGGCCAAGGTCTGGCCGGCTCTCGCATGGGCAGCCGGGAGCGCGGTGTACGGGTCGACGGACGCTGTGCTGACGGGTCGACCGAGCCGCGTAGACCATCGTGCCTGGATGTCTGCAAGCTGCGCCGGCAACGGACACACGACGCCTAATGACCCCTGCCCCAGGATTCGTGTCATTTCCGCGTGCGCGAGATTCTCGGCATGGAGTACTGGCACGGTGGCTGCACCATGCTCCACGCGCCCGGTGCAGAGCACCAGCACCACACCGCAGCCGTCGGAGGCGCAGTCCTGGATGGCGCGGTCGAGGTGCCCGGCGATGGAGGCGGCGCCCAGGCGCGCACTCGTGCCATCGCGCAGTCTAGACACCAGCTCGCGCTCCTCGCCCTGGGGCGCAAGCCCAGCGATCTCCTCCGGTGAGAGTGGGTCGAGAGCGCCGTGCTCGACCCACTCCACGCCGGCCAACACATCAGCCACGTCGGGGATCAGGTCGCTGCGCGGGGCCTGCCCGATCGTCACTAGGCCGAGGCGACCCCCGGTGACTGCCACTGCGTCGCTCATGCCACCGCCTCGTCGCTGTCGCCGACGGGCGCGACGTCGTTCGAGGCTGCGAGGCCCTGTTCGACGATCCTGCGTCGCGCCGCCCGATCGACTCGGGTTCCGGGGTCAGCGACGGGGATGGCTGCCAACAGCGCACGCGTGTACGGATGTTGGGGCGAGCGGAAGATCTGGTCGACGGTTCCCTGCTCGACGACGCGCCCTTGGCTCATCACGACGATCTCGTCGGCCATCATCTTGACGACCGACAGGTCGTGGGAGATGAAGACGTAGGTGAGCCCTAGGTCGGTCTGTAGTTGCTTCATGAGGTCGAGCACCTGCGCCTGCACGGAGACGTCCAGCGCGGACACCGGTTCGTCGCAGACAACCAGTCTCGGGTTGAGTATGAGAGCTCGGGCGATGCCGATTCGCTGGCGCTGGCCCCCCGAGAACTCGTGGGGGAATCGGTCGATGTGCTCCTCCCCGAGCCCGACCGTCTCGAGCACCTCCACGATCCTCGCCCGGATGCCGTTTTCGTCGAGGTCGGTGTGCAGGCGGAGCGGTTCGGCGAGTGTGCGGTGGATCGTCCACCGTGGGTCCAAGGAGGCGTAGGTGTCTTGGAAGACGATCTGCATCTGTGCTCGTAAGGCCCGCAACCGCTCGTCGTCCACGGCCAGCAGGTCCGTTCCGTCGAAGGTGACGGCTCCGGAGGTCGGCTCGTGCAGCCGGAGCAAGGACCGCCCGGTAGTGGACTTCCCAGATCCAGACTCCCCCACGATGGCGAGCGTCTTACCACGGCGGACCTGGAAGGACACGCCATCGACCGCCTTGACGGTCGCGGCAGGCTTGCCCAGTCGCCGCCGTCCGATGAACACCTTCGTCAGGTTCTTCACATCGAGCAGCACTGGCGCCTCAAGGGTTCCGGCGCTGGCCGTGGCGACAGACGCAGTTTCACGCGGGGCCGGGCCGGCATGTGCGAGGGCCTCCACCGCTTCGACCACCTGTTCGTTGGCCGATGGGATGAAGCTCAGCAGTCGCTTCGTGTAATCGACTTGCGGGGCCGAGAACAACTGCTGCGTCGCCGCGGTTTCCTGCAGCTCGCCGTCGCACATCACGGCGACCCGGGCGCACGTCTGGGCGACGACACCCAGGTCATGCGTGATGAGCAGAACTGCGGTGTCGTGCTGCGCTTGCAGGTCCACGATGAGCTCGAGAATCTGCAGCTGCGTCGTCACGTCGAGGGCCGTGGTCGGCTCATCGGCGATGAGCAGCTTCGGCTCACAGGCCATCGCCATGGCGATCATGACGCGCTGCCGCATGCCGCCGGACAGTTCGTGTGGATAGCCAGCAAGCACTCGTGCGGTGTCGCGGATCCCCACCATGTCGAGCAGTTCGCGCGCGCGATCGGCGGCCTGCCGGCGCCCCATGCGCAGGTGCTGACGCAACGGCTCGGTCATCTGGTTTCGGATGGTGAAGACCGGGTTGAGCGCTGTCATAGGTTCTTGGAAGATCGTCGCGATGTCCTTGCCGCGGACCTCACGCATCTTCCGGTCGGACATGGTTGCCAGGTCGCGGCCGTCGAAGCGGATATGTCCACCGGTGACGCGAGCCTGACGCGCCGGGAGTAGCCCTGTGATCGACATGGCGGTGACGCTCTTGCCGGATCCAGACTCCCCAACGAGCCCGACCATCTCGCCTCGCCCGATGGTCAGGTCGAGGTGGCGGACCGGCTCGATCGGACCGCGGGAGGTGTCGATGCGGACGCAGAGGTCCTCGATCGAGAGCAGCGTGTCGTCCATGTCGATCTCCTTGGAGGGGAAGCGATTGCTTATGACGCTGGCTTGGCTCAGGCGGGCACGGGGGCCGCACCGAGGGTCTGCAGGTGAGTGGCGGCGCCGTACAGCTGTTCGATGAGCGCCGCCTCGTCGGCGTCGAAGAACGAGACCAGACCGGCGGTGAAGCCCTTGGCCACCTCGATGGTGAATCGGGCCGCTAGGGCGATGTCTCCCTCATGGCTGGCGCCAGTGGCACATCCGGCCACCGGAGTCACCGTGGTGATGGCCACCCCGACGACGGGTGCACCCGTGGCGACGGCAGGCTGGAGGATCGAGTTGAGATGGTGCAAGCCGTTGCCGTACGGGGTGATGTCTTGTGTCGCCAGGGGGAAGACGACCGCGGGCTCACCTGACACCGTCTCAAGGACGGCGACGAGGTCGTCGCTCGGCGGGAGGATGTAGCCGGCCCTGACGGTCGGGGAGATCGCGATGCCGCGGTGGTTGATGAGGCGGTTGCCCTTGGTCGTGTCGATCGACAGGACGGCGTCCATGGTCGACGTCACCTCGTGCTCGTTCATCGCGGTGATGTCCACGGGCGAGTCCATGAAGGGCACCGGCTTGTGCGGGCGTGTGGGCGCGTTCGGGCAGATGTGCGTGGAGACCACGACGTCGCCGGGGAGGACGTCGCCACGCTCGTGCATGCTGAGCAGCTTGGCGGCGGCGGCCACCGCTGCGGTGGCGCCGTCACCGTCGGACACGTAGCCGATGAGCTCCGGCCGGGCCCCGATCCCGCCGAGGCGACCGATGATTCCGAGGGTTGGGGCATCCCCGCCGACGGTGCGGCCGTGGCTGCCCGGGATCGTGATCGAGATGAAGTCGGTGGTGCCGAGGTGGCCGGTCACCGGCTCGACGGTGATGGTACATGCGTCGTCGCTGAACGCTCGGAGGTGCTGGGCGACGAGCTCGCCGGTCGCGTCTGGGCGGTCGAGAAGGTCGAGGACCTGGAGAACGTGAGACAGCACTGTCATTCGCTTTCGTTCTGGGACTCGGTGACGCCGAGGTACCGGAGGGCGGTGAGGGCATAGGTCTTGGCCGCGAGTACGACGTCGGCGACCGGCGCCTTCTCGTCGAAGCCGTGGATGGTGGCCAGCTCGGCGGGCCCGTACTGGAGCACGGGGATGCCGTGGCTGCGGAAGGTGCGCGCGTCGGAGGAGGCCCACTGCAGGACCCCTTCGGCGGTCGGCTCGCCGGTGAGTTCACGAAGCGCCTCGACGAGGTCCTGGACGATCGGGTCGGTCGCCAGCGTCCAGTTCGGCTCGCTGCGGAAGCCGATCGGCTCGATCGAGGCCTCGACGCCGGCCGCGGCAAGCAGCTCGTCGACGCGTGCTAGCACTTCGGCTCGGGTGAGGCCGATCGGGACGCGGGTGTCGACGTCGACCACGCACCGGTCGGCGACAACGTTGGAGGAGGTGCCGCCGTTGACTGTGCCGATGTTCACGGTTACGTGCTCGAAGACGGCCCCGATGCCGGGTGCGTAGCCTTCCCGCTCCTCGGCGAACGTCTTCGACCGTTCGATGAGCTCACGCACGTCGTCGGGAGGCGACGGCGTCATCTCCCACAGCTTCTGCAGGGCGACGATCGCCTTGGCTGCGAGGAGGTTCGCGCTGACGCCGTTGAGCGGCTGGAGGCTGCCGTGACCCGGCTTGCCCTCGATCGTCATCCGGAACCAGTTGCTGCCCTTCTGCCCGATCGTCGGGTGGGTGCGCTCGGCCGGCTCGGCGATGATCGCGCCGGTGGCGCCGTCGAGTACCCCTTGGTCGAGGAGCCAGTCGGCGCCGCGCGGGCCTCCCTGCTCCTCGTCCGGCACGGCCGCGAGCGAGAGGCGACCCGCGAGCGGGACCCCGAGTCGGTGCAGCACGACGAGCGTGTGGATCAGGCCAGCGAGCCCCGCTTTCATGTCACTTGCGCCGCGGCCGCGCAGGTGGCCGTCGACGACGTCGCCGGCGAAAGGTGGGAAACTCCAACGGGACAGGTCACCGACCGGCACGACGTCAGTGTGCCCGGCCAGGACGAGGTGCCGTCCTCGTATCGCGGAGTCGTCACCCGCCGTTGCAGTGGAGGCGGCACGGTGGACGACGATGTTGAGGCGACCTTCACCCGCGTCGAGAGTTTCTGGCTCTAGACCGTTGGTGCGCAGGTGGTCGGCGATGAAGTTCCCGACCTCGGTGCAGTCACCGGGCGGGTTTTCGCTCGGAATCCGGATGAGGTCACCGGCGAGCCTGATGAGCTCGTCACGGGTGCGCTCGATCTCCTCGAGGACCCGTGCTTCCCACTCGATTGACGTCAAGGTGGGCGAGGTGGGCGACGGTGCGGTCAAGTCATGCTCCAAGGTACGTATTCGACTGAGCGGGCGATTTGCGTGCGTTAGGAAGGGAGGCCGCCGAGCCGCTCTGATGGTGGGAGCAGGCTCGACGGCATACCTCGTTGACGCTCAGGCCTTGTGGCTGAGCTGGAAGAACCGGATGATCCCGTCCGGGTATGACGTGTAACCCTGCACGCCCTCGCGCTCGGCCACGACGATGTTGTACTCGTAGAGGTATGCCCAGGGCGCGTCGGCGTTGATGAGGCCTTGGGCCTTGCCGTAGAGCTCGTTGCGCTTGCCCTGGTCAGGTTCGGTGGCCGCTTGCGTCCACAGGCTGTCGACCTGGGCGTTGTGGTAGTTCATGTAGTTGCTGGAGCCGGAGCTCGTCATGAGCAGTCCCAGGTGGTAGCCGGGGTCGTTGACGAAGGAGGTCCAGCGGCTGATGTAGCTCTGCACCTTCTTCGTCGCGAGCGCCTCGAGGAACTGCGGACGTGCCATCTTGCGAATGTTCATCGTCACGCCGATCTTCGCGAGCTCGGCCTGGATGAGGACGGCGTCGTCCGACCAGTCGTCGAACCCGCTGCCCAAGGTGAAGTCGAAGCTGAAGCCGCTGGGATAGCCGGCCTCGGCCAGAAGAGCCTTGGCCTTCTCGAGGTCGTACTTCGCGTCGTAGCTGGCGTCGGTGAAGCCGGGGGTGGAGCTGGCGACGGCCGACCGCATCGGAGAGGCCTGTCCCTTCATGACGTCCGAGACCAGCTTCTCGTACGGGATCGCGTAGGTGATCGCCTGGCGAACCTTCGCGTTGTCGAAGGGCTTGATGGCGTTGTTCATCGCGAAGAAGAGGATCTTGTTGCTCGCGCGCGAGTCGATGACGACACCCTGCTGCTTGGAGAGCGCGTCGACATCCTTGGCGGGCGCTTCGAGTGCCAGGTCGACCTCTCCCTTGGAGAGAAGCTGTACGCGGTTGCTTGCCTCTCCGATGAACTTCGTGTTCACCTGGCGCAGGGCAGGCTTGTCACCCCAGTAGGCGTCGTTGCGCTGCAGGACCGCTTCGGTCGCGGGGTCCCACTTCGTCACTCGGTAGGGCCCAGAGCCGGCGGTGTGGGTGTCGAGCCACTTCGCGCCGCCGTTCTTCTCAACCGCGTCGATGTTGATGATCGAGAAGGAGTACATCGGCAGGATCTGCAAGAACAGGTGGTTCGGCGCGGTCAGGGAGATCTGCACCGTCTGCGGGTCGAGGGCCTTGACTGAAGAGATGCCGGCCATGCCGTAGAGGAAGCTCGCCGACTGCGACTTCTTGATGAAGTCAAACGACTTCACGACGTCATCGGAGTCGAGCGGCGACCCGTCCTCGAACTTGATGTTCTTGCGGAGGCTGAAGGTGTAGGTCTTGTCGTCGCCGGTCGCCTTCCAGGATTCGGCCAGCATCGGCACGATCTGGTCGGTCTTGGCCGTCGGTTTGCCGCCGGTTGTGGTGCGGCCGTAGGTGACAAGCTGGTCGTAGGCCGCGACGACGAAGGTGTCGGAGGTGACGTCGTTGGCCTCGGCCGGGTTGAGCGTCTTCCCGCCCTCCGAGTAGGCGGCGACGAGGGTGTCCTTGGCGCCTGTTGCGCCGCTCGCTGTGGAGCCGCCCTGGTTGGCGTTGGCTCCGCAGCCTGCGGCGGCGAAGGTGAGGGCGACGGCAGCGGCGGCTGTGACGGTGCGCTTCACGCGAATCTCCTTGAGGGTTGCAATGGTTCGATGGGGTCGTTCAGTGAGCACGTGTGATGCTCAGGTCCGTTGAGTGGAGTTCACCGGCTGGTACGAAGGCGCGGGTCGAGCACGTCCCGTAGCCCGTCTCCGAGCAGGTTGAAGCCGAGGATGGACGTGGCGATCGCGATCCCGGGGAAGACGGTCATCCACCACTCGCCGCTGATGATGTAGCCGCGCCCGTCACTGATCATGACGCCCCATTCGGGTGTCGGCGGCTGCGCGCCGAGGCCGATGAAGCTGAGGGAGGCGGCCGTCAGGATCGCGTAGCCCATGCCGAGGGTGGACCTGACGAGGATCGGCGCGACGGTGTTGGGGATGATGTGTCGGACGAGGATGGTGCGATCGCGCAGTCCTAGGGCTCGCCCCGCCTCGACGAAGTCTCGTTCTCGCAGGGATCGGGTCTGGCCGTACACGATGCGGGCGAACTCGGGGATGCCGACGATGCCGACGGCGATCATGGCGCTGGTCATGCCTGGCCCGAGGGCCGCCGCGATGGCCATCGCGAGGACGAGGGACGGGAACGCGAGCAGCACGTCCATGACGCGCATGAGCACGGAGCCGACCTTGCCGCCGACGAAGCCTGAGATGGCGCCGATCGGCACCCCGACGAGGAGCGAGATGCCCACGGCGATGAGGCCCGTCCACAGGGACACCTGACCGCCGGCGAGGACTCGGGCGAGAATGTCCCGCCCGAAGTTGTCGGTGCCGAAGGGGTGCGCGCCAGACGGCGGTTCGAGCAGCCCGCCGACGCCGGTTGCCGTGGGCGAGTTGGGGAGGAACATGACGACCACGGCACCGAACGTCCACACGGCGATGAAGGCCAGCCCCACCATGGCGAGCGGGTTGCGCAGCAGCAGGCGCCAGGCGGTCGTGGGCCGTCCGGGAGCTGCCGGACGGGCCGCCCGTCGGGGCCCGGGCGCCGAGGCGTGTCCCGACTGGGCGGGTGTACCGGTGGTGGCGGGCGGTGCCGTAGATACCGTTGCCTCAGGCATGCTCGATCCTCGGGTCCAGTCGGGCGTTGACCAGGTCGACACAGAGGTTGACGGTCAAGTAGATGATGGCGGCGATCAGCGTGAACGCCTGCACGGGCGCATAGTCGGTGGCGAGCACTGACTGCACGACGTACGAGCCGACGCCGGGCCAGCTGAAGACGGTCTCGGTGATGACGGCGCCGCCGAGGAGCATGCCGAACTGGAGGCCGACGACGGTGACGACGACGGGGGACGCGTTCTTGAGGGCGTGCTTGAGGATGACCTTCGCCGGCGGGAGACCCTTGGAGCGGGCTGTGCGGACGTAGTCCTGGTTGATGACCTCGAGCATCTCCGAACGGGTCATCCGGGCGATGATCGCGGTGCTGCCCGTGGCCAGGCACAACGCCGGCCAGATGATGTGCGCCAGCGAGGACTGGAGGGCCACGACGTCGCCGGTGATCAGAGAGTCCACGACGTAGAGTCCGGTGATCCCGGTCGGCGGGTGGACGTCCTGGGCGATGCGTCCCAGCGGGGCTGGCTCCCAGCCGAGCTTGTTGTAGAAGACGAAGATGACCATGAGGGCGAGCCAGAACAGAGGCATCGACGCGCCGAGGAGGGAGAAGACCCGGCTCGCGTGATCCACCGGTCGGTCACGGCGCGTTGCGCTGATGACGCCCATCGGTACGCCGATGAGCAGCGAGATGACCACGGCGACGATGGCGAGTTCGATCGTCGCGGGCAGGCGCGACGCGAAGTCGGTCAGAACCGGCTGGCCGGTGTGCCACGCGAAGCCGAGGTCGCCGCCCGCGAGATCCCGAAGGTAGCGCAGGAACTGGACGACCAGGGGCTGGTCCAGGCCCATCTGGCTTCTGATCTTGTCGACGGTGGCCGGGTCGGCCTGCTCGCCCGCAAGGGTCCGGGCAGGATCGCCGGGCAGCACTCGAGTCAGCAGGAAGATGCAGACGACGACACCCACCAAGGCCGGGATCATCGCGAGAGCACGACGTAGCACGTGGTTCACGGCTCACCTCCAATCTGCGCATCGTTGGTCTGGCTGCGGCCAAGGATTCGCCCGACGCGATCGGGCGCGCAACGCTTTCTCTTTATTTGAGATTGCGTCTCAGGCGACAAAGTGACGCGGTACCGTTCGGACGTCCCTGCAACACAGGAGAATCCCGCGCATGACAGCCAACGGCAGCACCACCAGGCCCCCGCTCCAGACCGTCGATCGCGCTCTGGAAGTGCTCCTGTCGTACTCCGAGCGCCGCAGGGACTGGGGTGTGCTCGAGCTGGCCGGCGCCTTCGACATCGACAAGTCCACGGCTCAGCGCATTCTCGCGTCGCTAGCCGCTCGGGGCTTTCTCCATGCCGATCCGGTCACCCGGCGCTACAGCCTCGGCCCGACGATGTGGCGCATGGCCGCACTGTGGGAGCGCACGGGCGGGCTCGCCGCGTTGGCCCAGCAGGTCCTTGAACCGCTCGCCATGCAGACCGACCGGACAGCCCTGTTCGCCGTCCCTGACGGCCTGCACGTGCGGTGCGTGGCTGCGGTCGACGGCGGCGGCCCGCTACGCAGCCACCCGCTCGTCGGTGAGCTGTACCCCGCCAACACCGGCGCCACGTCTCGCGGCTACTTCGCCTTCCTCGACAGCAACGAGCGCCGGGCCCTGATCTCAGGGCGCGTTTTCGCCAAGTTCACCGAGCTGTCCACCGTCGACGAGGGCGAGTTGGAGCGGCTCTTCGTGGAGACGGTGGGCCAGGGGTACGCGTACTCCGAGGGCGAGTACGACTACGGCACAAGGGCCCTGGCGATGCCGATCATCCTGCGTGGCCGCCCGGTCGGCTCGCTCAGCCTCGGAGAGAGCAAGTACCCAGAGCGCGCAGACGACATCCGCGACCATCTCCCCGCCCTCAAGGCCTCGGCCGAGCAACTCACCGCCCTGCTCGACAGCAGGACGGCTCCACCGGCGAACCGCCGTAGAGACACGCGCACCGCCGGTTGACCTCTGGCGCCATGAGTACCCCATTTCACGGAGATCCGATGAACTTGCTCTTGCTGTCCAACTCGACCGCGCCCGGCCGCGGCTACCTCGAGCACGCCTTGGAGGCAATCCAAGAGGTTCTCGCTGGCCGGACTTCGTTGGTCTTCGTCCCCTTCGCGCTGGGCGACCACGCCGCGTACACCAGCCTCGTTCGACGGGCGCTGGAGCCCCTCGGGATCGAGGTCATGGGTGCGCATCAGGGGAAGTCGCGCGAGGTGATCGACCGCGCCGAGGCCGTCTTCATCGGCGGCGGCAACACGTTCCGTCTCGTCGACGCCCTGCACCGGTCCGGCCTGATCGACGTCCTCCGCGCCAAGGCGCGCGAAGGCATGCCCTACATCGGATCCAGCGCAGGAACCAACGTCGCTGCCCCGTCTCTGCGCACCACCAACGACATGCCGATCGTGCAGCCGCCGTCTTTCGAGACGCTGGGCCTGGTGCCTTTCCAGATCAACCCGCACTACCTCGATCCTGATCCGCACTCCACGCACCAAGGAGAGACGCGGGAAGAGCGGCTGATCCAGTTTCTTGAGGAGAACGACGTTCCCGTCCTCGGTCTGCGCGAGGGGACGTGGCTGCGCGTCACGGTGGAGGGAGTTGCGCAGCTCGGCGGCGGAACGGCAGGGGCCAGGCTCTTCCGGCGAGGCGCCGCCCCGCTTGAGCTGTGCGCGGGAACGGACCTGACGTGGCTGACAGGGGAGGGCGGCATCTTCGATGTTCCTCTCGTAGGCGCCTGACGGAGTGCCATCACGGCCCGTTTTTGGGCTACCGCGCGGTGACGTGCCGCGTCAGCGTGCGACCCGGCAGGCCAGCTGGAGAGCCAGCCGGGTTTCGGGATCGCCGAGGTCGGTGCCGAGAGCGGCTTGGATGCGTTGGATGCGAGCCGAGACGGTGTTGCGGTGCAGTCCCAGGCGATGCGCCGTCGCGAGGACCGACGACTCCTCGTCGAGGTAGGCGGACAGCGTGTGGCGGTCCGTCTCGCTCAGCGGGCCGAGCAGGGACTGGGCGGCGGGGGCGAACGTGTCACTGCTGGTCCATGAAAGCAGCAACTGCTCCAGACCGAGGCTGTCGATGGGGACGAACCAGCCGGCTCGTGCGCGGTCCGCGGCCAGCCGCGCCGCGTCTCGAGCCTCACCGAGGGTCGTGGCCAGCCCTTCGCTTCCCGAACCCAACGAGCCGACGCCGGTGGCTATGGGGAAGGTGGACAGCGCCGAGGAGTGCAGCTCGTGCAGCTCTCGCACGTGGTGCGCAACCTGTGAGGGCGTCGGGGCGTGAGGGACCGTCAGCCAGCCGGTGACGCCGGCGCCCCGGGTGGTGGCGTGGGAGTCGACCGGCAGCAGAGCCAGCTTGGACGTCAGGAAGCGAAGCAGCTCCAGCGGGTCGACACGGCCGCGGCCCACCATTCGGAAACCCAGGTGGTAGCCGCTGACGCGCCAGCCTCGTGCCAGCATCCGCTGTTCCACCTCGGGGTTGAGGTTGCCGCGGCTCTCGAGGAAGTCACCCAGAAGCCCTGACGATCGGGACACCTCGCTCACGGACTCGACCTCGTCGACCAGGAGTCTGGCCGCCACGATCGGCATCAGCACCTCGACGGCAGCCGCCAGCGCGTTGCGATGTGCGACGCCGGCGTTCCTGCCGTGCAGGACGATTCGAAGACCGTGCCTGCTCCGGCTCTCGACCGGCACGGAGGCGGCGAACCCCTCGCTCGTTTCCGCGATGTCGAGCCAGTGGCCGAAGTCGATCCGATGAAGCAGGGAGGCGGGGACGGGCTGACCAGCGCTCTGGAGGACCCCTTCTCGGTCGATCAACGCGATGCCCTGTCCCACGTTGGCGGCGACGTGGTTGAGCAGGTCACCGAGGTCGTGCGCCTGGTACTCGATGGAACGCGCGATCTTCTGGACGATGGAGAGCGTCAGCGCGTCACGGGCCTCCAGTAGCTGCCAGCAGGCTCGTGCCAACCGGGTCGGGTGGTCGACGTGGAGCACGAGGACACCGAGTCGCTCCGCGAGGGCTCGGCTGCCTGCGCCGATCGGGTCGCCGGTCAGCGCGATCCCCGTGAAGCCTCGGTCTCGGACCCGCCGAATCAGCGCGTCGGCCTGCCAGGACACGGCGGGAGCCGGCGTGGTGAGCACTGCCAGTCCGTCTCTGACGGAATCTGGCAGGTCCTGCTCCGTGATCTCGACCGCGACCGTGGCCCAGCTGCGTTCGGTTCCAATCAGGAGGGCTAGGCCTCCCGCGTCCTGATGCTCGAGCAGGGCCTGAAGCGTGAGCCCCGCGTTCAGCACACCTCCTCCAACCCTGCGATGCCCCAACGGCTGGGGCGAGCGCGCGCGAGCCTCCTCGCATCGGCGGCCCACCACGCGGCGGGCGGAAGACCAAGGATGATGACGTCCTTACCGACGGCAAGCTCGTCCACCTGCAGCGCGGCACGGCTGAGGGTGTCGAACACGGTGATGATGGTCGGGCTGGAGGCGGCGACAACTCCGTTGCGCACCAACGCGATGAACTCCGAACGTGCCACGAGGCGGAGCACGTCCCCGCCGTCGGTGCGCACGTCGTAGGAGTGCACGCCGGCTGCGCCGGGCTCCTGCGTGCTGGCGACGACGCGTCCGGCTCCGAGCAGCGTCCCGCCCAGAGCTGCCGCAAGCTCCGTCGGCCGTAGCCCATCGGCCGCGGCCATGGCCTTCCCCAGAGTCCGTGCTCGCTTGATGCCGTCGGCTATGGCATGGTCGGCAAGATCGCCTACCTGGAACCCGCCCAGTGCGAAACCAGCCCACCCCCCGTTGCACAACGTGGCGGTTCGGAGCACGCGCTCGACGTCCTCGGGGCGGGCTCCATCGACAAGGGCCACACCGCCGGCTCCCGTCGGCGTGGCCGCAACCAGTCCCGGCAGCGCATCGACGAGGAGCGAGATCTGGTCGAGGTCCGGCAGTGCTCGTCCCATGCAGTCGGCGTCCACGATGGTGCGGCGACCCGCGAGCTGGAGCGTCGACAGACCATTGAGGCCGGCCCCCTCGATCGAGCACACCGCGGAGGACTCGACACCGAGCCACCGCTCGATCGCTGCGATGGCAGGAGTGAACGGGTCGGCATCCGGTAGCCGCTCCTCGAGCAGGAGCGTCGAGCCGATGTATCCGACGGCGACGCACGGCGTTGCCGGGGCGAGCTCATCGATGCCGTGCACGGTGATGGGCCACGGGTCCGACTGGGTCAGGATGAGCTGAGCCACGTGCGGGGACCCGCCACCACCCGAGCTGAGCAGTGCGAATCCGCGGGAGAGCATCGGCAGGTCCGCGGCCTGGAGTGTCAGCGGCACCTGACCAGCGTAGAGGGACCACGGTCAGGTGCCGCTGCAGGAGCGGCGGAGTCCGGATCAGGGGACGAGGGTGGCCGCTGAGGCCGGCTGTCCTTCCTCACCCGCAAGGCACTCCACCGGGCTGAACCGCTCTGTCAGGCCGAAGGCGTCCGGCCCGAACGCGGCCAGGGCGGCTGGCGTGCGCATCATCTCCGGAGTGGAGATGCCCAGGACGCGCACCCGCTGCCCATAGCGCAGCCCCTCGGTCGTGATGGGCTCTGCTGACTCGCTGTCCACGACGCAGATGAGGTCCGGGACGATGGCGGCCATCTCGCCGTTGCACAGGGCGATGAGGTTCTCGTTCTGGAACCGGATCTCGAGCTCGTCATCGCCTCCGTCTGCCGGGGCGATCCGGGCGACGCCCTTGGCGAAGCCTTCTGTCGTTCGCCGGTCAACGTCGGTGACCTTGCCTTCGAAGAGGGTTCGGACGTGCTGGTAGAGCGTGGACGCGAGCGTATCCCGGATGGCGTGGAATGGTGAACGCTTCTCCTCGCGGGCGAGCCGGATCGCGCGACCGAGCGCCAGCGCCATGGACAACGTGCGGGGCACTGCGGTGCGCTTCACGTCGGCGCCGCTCATGGCGTACTCGGCGATGTGCCCCACGCCGCCGAGGCGGATTGTGACGGCTCGGGCCAGCCACTCCATCTGCTTGTCGTCGTCGCCGGTGTCGATGATGACCCGCTCGCCGCGCTCCCCCGCCAGGGCTAGCGGGGATCCATGCACGCCGTAGACAGCGAAGGTCTCCATCGACAGCTCGGGGAAGGCTCGTCCCATGCCGTCTGCGTCGACGACCGGCAGCCCCGTCTCGGCTGCCACGATCAGGGGGATCATCGAGTTGATACCGCCACACTCGATCGGCATGGTGGCGTCCGCAGACCGGCCGAGGTGCTCTTCGAGGATGCGCAGCGACAGGGTGGGCTCCGTGCCCGCCGGGATCTTCTCGATCATGACGGTCGGTGCGCCCATCTGCGCGGTGGGGATGACGAAGAGGTCGTCGGCGATCTCGTCGGGGTCCAAGATGGTGATGCTCCCCTCGCCGAGAACGCGCTGGACCAGCATCATCCCGATGTACGGGTCCCCTCCGCCGCCGGTGCCGAGGAGGGTCGCGCCGCGCGCCAGGTCCGCGAGGTCGTCCCTGGTGATCTGCCAGCTCATCAGGCGACCTCCCGTGCCCCGTCGAAGCGATGTGCCTCCATGTCGTAGCCGAAGTAGCGCGGTCCGACCAGCGCCAGTGCTTCTGCGCTGTGCCATCGTTCGTCGGAGGGTGCGGCGATGACTCGGACACGCTGGCCGTAGCGCAGGCCCTCGGTGGTGATGGGCTCTCCGGAGTCGTGCTCGAGCACGATGATCAGGTCTGGGGTGGTGGCAAGGACCACCCCGTCCGCCTGCGCGAGAAGGTGCTCGTTCTGGAAGAAGAGCTCGAGGGCGCCGCCGTCGCCTTCGATGCGGGCGCGGCCACGCGCGAAGCCCGTCGTGGTCGCCCGCTCGATGTCGATCACCTTTCCCGCGAAGAGCTCCCGACCGGCCAGCTCCGCGACGGCACGCGCGACCGGGTCCTCGTTGGCACTGCGTGCGGCAACGATCGCCTGGCCGATCGCCGCGGCCTTGCTCAGCGAGCCGGCCACCATCGTCTGGCTCAGCTGCGCGCCGGACTGCGGGAAGATCGAGATCATCACCGAGCAGCCCATCTCCACGCAGGCGACTCGGGCGATCCGCTCGGCCCACGCGTTGTCAATAGTGGTCAGCACGCCGGTGTTGCCCTTGTCGTCGGCGAAGGCCATGGGGGTGGCGTCGACACCCGCCAGCGTGGGCAAAACCATCTGCAGCTCGGGAAAGGCACGTCCCATGGCGTCCCCGTCGACGAGTGGCAGGCCCAGCGCGGCCGCCGCGACGATCGGGATGGTGGAGTTGACGCCACCGACCTCGGCGCAGGCGATGTGGGTGATGGGCCCGTCCAGGAACGGCTCCAACGCCCGTACCGGGGTTACGACCTCGTCGAGCGAGGGAAGCTTCTCGACCATGACCGTCGGCGCGCCCATCATCGCCACCATGACGACGCGGGCGTCAGCCGGCACCTCGTCGACGCTGACGACCTCGACGTCTCCGTGCATCGTGAGGGCTTGAGTGGCCAGCAGCGCCCCGATGTGCGGGTCTCCCCCGCCGCCCGTACCGAGCACAGCAGCACCCCTGGCCAAGGCCGGGATCTGACCGGCATCCAACGTCCAGGCCATCCTCACGCCCCCATGTCGAGGTCGCCGACCGCCTTGGCCCGGATCCGGGTGGCGTTGCCGGGCAGGTACGGGATCGGCACCTGGTCGAAGTCGACGATCTTCACGGTCGCTGGGCTGGCACCTGCGGCGATGGCCTTGTCGACCGCCTCTTGGCGCACCTCGTCGAGGATCGCGTCGCGGCGCCCGGGGTCGACCGCGAAGACCTTGTCGATCTCGCCGCCGACCTGGGCGATGGAGGCGCCGATGGCGTTGGCCACCGCGTAGTTGTCGGGCCGGTGCACCGCTCCGAAGATGGGGATCTCCTCTGGCAGCAGGATCGATCCACCACCGACGGCCACGACAGGGATCGGCTCGGCCGAGGTGCGCATGCGGTCGACGGCTTCGGCAATGCGGTCCGCGACGCGATCGAGTGCCCGGTTGACCAGAGCGCGGTCTAGATGCGCCACGAGTGAGGCGTCCCCGACGTCGGCGCGTCCCGCGGCCACGGCCAGGTCGGTGGCCGTGACCTGAGACCCGCCGAACACGAGGGCCTCGGAGGTGAGCTTGTAGCCGACGGAGTGCGGCCCGACCTCGGCGGTGGTGGCGTCCGCGTGGCTGCCGCCCCCGATGCCGAGGGACAGCACGTCCGGCATACGGAAGTTCGTCCGAACGCCAGCCACCTTGACCTCTGTCGTGGTCTCGCGAGGAAAGCCGTTGACCAGCAGGCCAATGTCCGAGGTGGTGCCGCCGATGTCGACGACTGCGCACGTCTCCAACCCGCTCGTGGCTGCAGCCCCGCGCATCGAGTTGGTCGGGCCGGAGGCGAAGGTGGCCACGGGGTAGCGGCGGACGAAGTCCTCGTCCATGAGCGTGCCGTCGTTCTGGCTGAGGAAGATCGGCGCCTCGATACCGTGCGCGCGTACGGCGGCGGTCAAGCCATCGACGATCGAGACCGCCATCTCGCGAAGGGCGGCGTTGATGATCGTCGCGTTCTCCCGCTCCAGCAAGCCGATGCGACCGATCTCGTGCGACAACGAGATGGCGACGTCGGGTCCGAGCTCTTCGGCCACCACCGCAGCCGCCTCGACCTCGAGGTCGTGGTTCACGGGGCTGAACACCGATGAGATCGCGACGGAGCGTATGCCGTGGGCTGCCATGTCGGCGGCGTGCCGTTTGAGCTCGTCGTGGTCGATCGGAGAGATGGGGCGTCCGTCGAACTCGTAGCCGCCGTGCGCCAGGTATGCCCGCCCCGAGATGGCCGCGCGCAGCCCCTCCGGCCAGTCGACGAGAGGCGGCAGGGCACGGGTTGCGGGTAGGCCAAGGCGAAGGGCCGCGGTCGGCGCCAGACGCCGCGCCTCGACGAGCCCGTTGATGAAGTGCGTCGTCCCGATCATGACGGCTTGGATGGTGGCGCCCTCGAACTCGTGCTGGGCGCGAATCTGCTCGATGGCGCTGACGATGCCGCTGGTGACGTCCTCGCTCGTCGACTCCTTGACCGCGGCGAGGACCTGAGTGCCCTCCATGAGGACGGCGTCCGTGTTCGTACCGCCGACGTCGATTCCGATGTGCATGACTCTCCTTGCGTGTTGTAAGCGGTACGTCAGTGGACCGGCTGCGACTCGGGCAGTGCCTCGACGGTCCTCGTGTGCGCGACCCCGACGGTGCGGACGAGGCCGAGCTTGCCGGCGATGACGTACAGGACGACCGACAGCACCAGCGACGTGATGCTCGGGATACCCCACGTGGCGAAGTAGCCCACGGCAGCGGAGATCGCCCAGACCACGAGGGTGGCGGGTACGAGTCGCGGCGCCGTAGCGGGAAGAGCTCCGAGCGCCCGGGTCGCGTCGAGCTCGCCGCGCCACTGCTTGACGATGAAGTACTCGGCGATCATGATGCCCGCGATCGGAGGGAACGCCACACCGAGGACGATCAGGAAGTCGGTGAAGTGGGCGAGGATGCCGGCGGCCGCGAGGACTGACCCGACGACGCCGAGGACGATCGTGGTGGTCACCCGGTGCAGGTCACGGCGGAAGGCGGTGGAGACGAAGTTCACCAGGCCGAGCGAGGACGAGTACAGGTTCCAGTCGTTGATCTTGAGGGTGCCGGTCAGGACGATGAACAGTCCGATGAGGCCGACGGACGAGGTGACGATCGCGACGATGTTGCCGGTGCCCGCGGCATGGGCAAGGAGCACCCCGGCCAGACCGATAACGAACTCTCCCAGGGTGACTCCCACGACGGTCTGCTTGACGACATCCTTCCCCGTGCGGTTGAAGCGCGTCATGTCCGCCGTGATGATGGCGCCGACGATGAGGCCTCCCGCGACAATCGCAGTCCCCTGTCCGACCGTGATCGCCGGACCAGGTGGGGGCGACGCGATCAGGTCGCCGATGGAGTGACGGCTCAGCTCAGAGATGATGGACCAGCCGACAAGGGCGAGGAACAACGGCACAGTGACGTTGGCCAGCCACTGCATTCCGCCGAACCCCACCGCCACGATCGCCGTGACGATTAGACCGAAGATCATGCACCAGGCCCACGCCGGCAAGGCTCCCGGCATGAGTGCGTCGAGCGACTCCGCAGAGATCGCCGACTGGATACCGAACCAGCCGATCAGGCTGATCCCGATGGCGAGACCGACAAGGGAGGCACCGACCTCTCCGAAACCCGTCCAGCGCGCGAGGAGTGCCGTGTTCAGCCCTTCACGTTGCCCGACGATCCCGACGACGCACATGATCACCTCGAGGATGATCGAGCCGAAGAGGAAGGCGAGCACCGCGCTTCCGAAGGTCATGCTGTAGCCGAGCGTCGCGCCGAGCAGGAATTGTGAGAGAGCGCTGACCTGGCCGAATCGCTGCACAGCGATACCGAACCAGTGCCGCCGCGCCGACGGGGCGACCCGCGAGAGCGCAAAGTCATCTGCGTGAGCCATGGCTGATGTCCTTCCAAGGGGATGTAAGTGCGGCAAAACTAGAGCGGGCGCTGGACTCGGACAATGGGCAGTCGGCCCAATTTCGTCGCACAGTCGTGCCCTTTGCACAAGGGGCGACCATGGGCAAGCTTGACCGCATGGACGGTTGGGTGCTGACCGCGAGCCGTCAGGAGAGGCGCCGAACCATTGGCGACGGTGCGTGAGTCCGCTGTGTTGGCATACCCCCTCCCCCACATCGCTGCAGGTCAAGGGAGTGGACGCCCACGACGGACGTCCCGCAGGGCGCAACTTCCCCACGCATTCCCCACAGGGCGATGCGCCCGCCGCAACTTCGCAGGTCAGCGGCTTGCGTGAATTGCTTCGGAATCCGAGGCGGCACATACCCTGGCGGGATACATGCGAAAGGCCCTGGCCAGCGTTTCCGCTGGTCAGGGCCTTTCGGGGCACTGGGTGGCAGGTGAAGGATTCGAACCTTCGTAGCTCTCGCGACGGATTTACAGTCCGTTTCCATTGGCCGCTCGGACAACCTGCCTTGGTGCGTCTGGAAGGATAGCAAGAGATCGGGCAGGGTCCGAAATCGGCTCCGCGGCGTCGTCCTCGGCGTGGCCACACACCCCGCGAACCCCCGCTCGACGGACCACATCACAGCATTCGGAAGGACCCTCCCAATGGCCGACTCCTCGTTCGACATCGTCAGCAAGTTCGACAAGCAGGAGATCGCGAACGCGGTCAACAGCGCCAGCAAGGAGCTCGCGACCCGCTACGACTTCAAGAACGTCGGCGCGTCCGTGGAGCTCGCCGGCGACGCCATCAAGATGAAGGCGAACACCGAGGAGCGTTGCCTTGCCGTGCTCGACGTCGTGCAGACGCACCTTGTGAAGCGCAAGGTCAGCCTCAAGCACCTCGACGTCCCCGAGGCCGGCCCGCGCCTCTCGGGCAAGGAGTACCACCTCGACGCGCCCCTCAAGGAGGGCATCTCGCAGGAGAACGCGAAGAAGATCAACAAGCTCATCCGCGACGAGGGTCCCAAGGGCGTCAAGAGCCAGATCCAGGGTGACGAGCTGCGCGTCTCGAGCAAGTCGCGCGACGACCTGCAGGCCGTCCAGCGGATGCTGCGCGAGGCCGACCTCGACGTCGCGCTCAACTTCACCAACCAGCGCTGACCTGAGCGGGTTCGCAGGCGCTTCGGGTGGCCCCCGCGAGAGCCGACGTATGCCGTCCACCAGGGTGGGCGGCATACGTGCGTCTCAGAGCGGGCGGGCGAGACCGCGGAGGTCCGGGAAGACCTCGACGGCGAGCGGCCACCAGAAGAGGTGACCGCACAGCGCGGCGTATTCCTGCGGCGTGACCCAGCGCGTCTCGTGGATGCCGTCGTCGCCGTCGGTCAGCTCGGGCCGCACGTCATCGAGCCGGGTGCGAAAAACCTGCAGGAACGGCTTCTGGCGACCGAAGAGGTTGTCGTCGGTCAAAGGCGTGAAACGCTCGTAGCCGCAGGGCAGCACGTCGGGGTGGCGCAGCCTGAGGCCGGTCTCCTCGAACGTCTCGCGCACGGCGTTCTCGACCGGCGTCTCGTCGTCCTCGCGCCACCCGCCGGGAGAGCCCCACTCGCCGCGACGGACGCTGTGCACGACGACGAAGTCACCGCGGCGGTCGCGGACGAAGACCATCGCCGCCAGCACGCGCACCGGGTCGAGCGGGTCGTCGGAGGCGATGAGGTCGACGTCGCCTGCCCCGTTGGGGAAGGGGACGTCGAGGATCCGACGCACCCCGCGGTCACGCTTGCGCTTGCGCAGCCGCAGCCCGGACGCGTTGAGCCGGCGCACGAGCTCGGTGCCCGTCGTCGGCGTGGCGCCCGCGTCGACGACGTCCTGCCAGCGCGCCTGTGGCACGTCGTAGTGGTCGCCATCGAACGACCGCGGGTGCAGTCGAGCGGCTCGGGCGAGCTCGTGCAGCTCGTCGTAGGAGACGTCGCTGACGAGGTGCGCGAATAGCCGACCGTGGGCGGGCCAGATGGGCTGGTCGATCCACACGGTCATGGCTCAGCAGCCTAGGCCAGCCGATGGCGTATGCCGTCCCCTCCGCCTGTGGATGACGCCGGCTGCCGCTCCCCCACCCCACCTAGCCTCGAGAGCACGCGGCCACCGTCCGGTCGGCCCACCGATCGAGGAGTAGACACATGTCCCGTTCCGTCGTTGACACCGAACGCATAGCGGCTGCGGCCGGCGACATCAACCGGCTCGCCGACACCATCACCTCGAGCACCGCCGAGCTGCGCAGCCGCCTGGCGGGCATGGGCGCCGACTGGCAGGGGCCGGCCAAGGTGGAGTTCGAGCGCGTGATGCACGACTACCAGCGCATCCAGGCGCAGATGACGGAGGCGCTCGCCGACGTCGGCCGTCTCACGCTCAAGGCATCGTCCGCCTACGCCGAGCACGAGAACGCCACGCGCGCGCTCTTCTCCCGCTGACCGGCTCCACGAGCCACCCCTCAGGACCGGCCCCGGCGCCTCCCTCCCTGTCAGGGCGTCGGGGCCCCGACCTGCCGCGGCCGACGCCGGTGCAACGCCCACCCGGCGAGCACGAGCAGTCCGGACACGACGAGGAAGCCGACGTCCCAGGCGAGGGGCCCGCCGAGGTCGTCGCGCACGTGGTGGATGCCGAGCAGCTGGTGGTCGACGATGCCCTCCACGAGGTTGAACAGCCCCCAACCGACGAGCACCATCCCGACGTGGAAGGTCCAGCTCGGCGGGCGCGCACCAGACCGCCACTCGCTGACGGCGCGCAGGGAGCCGGCGAGCACCACGATCCAGGCGCCCACGTGGAAGAGGCCGTCCGCCAGCGTGTTCGCCTCCAGGCCGGCCACCGTGGTGACGGGATAGGCCGCCACGTCGCTGACCATGTGGTGCCACTGCAGGATCTGGTGCAGGACGATGCCGTCGACGAAGCCACCGAGCCCTATCCCGAGGAGCAGTCCCGTGACCCGCGAGGCCGGGCGGGCCGGGGCAACGTCACGTGCGGGGGCAGCCATGCGAGCCGCGTACCCCGCCGCGGGCCGGGCACGCGAGCACCTCCCGACGACGGCGAAGGGCGGCTCCCCCAGAGGAGGAGCCGCCCTTCGGACGTGCTGCGGTGTTGCTCGAGCGGGTGGGCTCAGAAGCCCATGCCGCCCATGCCACCCATGTCGTCGCCACCGGGCATGGCCGGCGCGTTCTTCTCGGGCTTGTCGGCGATGACGGCCTCGGTCGTGAGGAAGAGCGCCGCGATCGAGGCTGCGTTCTGCAGCGCCGAGCGCGTCACCTTGACCGGGTCGATGATGCCGGCGGCCAGCAGGTCGCCGTACTCACCGGTGGCGGCGTTGAGGCCGTGACCGGCTTCCAGGCCGCGCACCTTCTCCGCGACGACTCCACCCTCGAGACCGGCGTTGATCGCGATCTGCTTGAGCGGGGCCTCCGTCGCGACGCGCACGATGTTGGCACCGGTCGCCTCGTCACCCTCGAGCGTGAGCTCGTCGAGCGCCTTGGCGGCCTGGATGAGGGCCACGCCACCGCCGGCGACGATGCCCTCCTCGACGGCAGCCTTCGCGTTGCGGACGGCGTCCTCGATGCGGTGCTTGCGCTCCTTGAGCTCGACCTCGGTGGCCGCGCCCGCCTTGATGACGGCGACGCCGCCGGCGAGCTTGGCGAGGCGCTCCTGGAGCTTCTCGCGGTCGTAGTCGGAGTCCGACTTCTCGATCTCGGCCTTGATCTGGGCGATGCGGCCCTCGATCTGGCTGCGGTCCTCGGCGTCCTCGACGATGGTCGTCTCGTCCTTGGTGACGACGACCTTGCGAGCCTTGCCGAGCAGGTCGAGGGTGGCGTTCTCGAGCTTGAGACCGACCTCCTCGGAGATGACCTGGCCGCCGGTGAGGATGGCGATGTCGGTGAGCATGGCCTTGCGGCGGTCGCCGAAGCCGGGGGCCTTGACGGCGACCGACTTGAACGTGCCCTTGATCTTGTTGACGACCAGGGTCGCGAGGGCCTCACCCTCGATGTCCTCGGCGATGATCAGCAGCGGCTTGCCCGACTGCATGACCTTCTCCAGGAGCGGGATGAGGTCCTTGATGCTGCCGATCTTGCTGTTGGCCACGAGCACGTAGGCGTCGTCGAGGACGGCCTCCATGCGCTCGGTGTCGGTGACGAAGTAGGCGGAGATGTAGCCCTTGTCGAAGCGCATACCCTCCGTCATCTCCAGCTCGAGGCCCATGGTGTTGGAGTCCTCGACGGTGATGACGCCTTCCTTGCCGACCTTGTCCATCGCCTCGGCGATGAGAGCACCGATCTCCTCGTCGGCCGCCGAGATGCTGGCGGTCGAGGCGATCTGCTCCTTGGTCTCGATCTCCTTGGCCTGCTCGAGCAGGCGGGCGGAGACGGCCTCGACGGCCTGCTCGATGCCGCGCTTGAGCGCCATCGGGTTGGCGCCGGCGGCCACGTTGCGCAGGCCTTCCTTCACCATGGCCTGGGCGAGCACGGTCGCCGTCGTCGTGCCGTCACCGGCGACGTCGTCGGTCTTCTTGGCAACTTCCTTGACGAGCTCCGCGCCGATCTTCTCGTACGGGTCGTCGAGCTCGATCTCCTTGGCGATCGAGACGCCGTCGTTGGTGATCGTGGGGGCGCCCCACTTCTTCTCCAGGACGACGTTGCGGCCCTTCGGGCCGAGGGTCACGCGGACGGCGTCGGCAAGGATGTTCATGCCCCGCTCGAGACCGCGGCGTGCCTCTTCGTCAAAAGCAATGGTCTTGGCCATTCGGGTGGTTCCTCCCACACGAAACGTTGGTGGTGGCCCGTATGACGCCCGCGACGGACGGGACCGGTCTTCCCAGCTTCATGTAGCTGCGAACCCAGCCCCTCGGCATACGGCCCATTTCTGTCACTCACACGAGGAGAGTGCTAACGCCATTATTGGCACTCTCCGGGTGAGAGTGCAAACGGTTCCGAGCGGACGGCCCGCGCCGCGGCTCTCCCGGTCACGCGTGCTTGCGTATGCCGTCCGGTCGGCTCACGCCGCGGGCGCGAGCGCGGCGGCCAGGCGGGCGGCATACTCGGACGACTCCTGCTCGGACGCGTATTTCGTCCGGGGCCAGAAGAAGCCGCGCAGGCCGTCGCCCTTGGTGCGGGGCACGACGTGGATGTGCAGGTGCGGCACCGACTGGCTGACGACGTTGTTGGTGGCGACGAAGCTGCCCTGTGCGCCCAGTCCCTCGACCACGGCTGCGGCGAGCCGCTGGGTGGCGCCGAGGAGTCCGGCGTGCAGCTGCACCGGCAGGTCGAGGAGAGTGTCGACGTGCTGTCGCGGCACGAGCAGCACGTGTCCCTTGAAGACGGGCCTGCGGTCGAGGAAGCCGAGGAAGTCCGGCTCGTCGAGCACGACGTCGGAGGGAAGGCTCCCGGCCACGATCGAGCAGAAGATGCACTCCATGGCGACAGGTTGCCACGTCGGTCGACGGGTCGCGCACGCCGCCTAGCGGCAGATGAACAGCAGGAAGCAGTCGCTGACGGTGGTGGGTGTGCTCGTGGGCTCCGGCTCCTCCGTCTGGCTCGGCTCTGTCGTGTGGCTCGGCTTCGGCTTCGCATTGCCATGCGTCGGCGTCGGGGTCGGAGTCGACGCCGGTGGAGGCGTCGACGTGGTGCCCCGGCTGCGGGCGGGCGTCGGCACGCTGCTCGGCCGGCTCACGGAGGTGGTGCCCGACGAGGCCGGCGCGGATGAGCTCGCGCCCGAGGGGGTCGCGCCCGAGGGGGTCGCGCCCGAGGAGGCCGGGTCGGACAAGCCCGGGTCGGACGAGGCGTGGTCCGAGGGCGGCTGGCGAACCCCCGTGGGGCTCGGACGCTCGGGAGCGGTCGCGGTCGGGCTCGAAGGCTCCGTCTGAGCGGTCGCCGACGTCGCGTCCTCCGAGTCCGAGCCGCCGTCCGACGGCGTGCTCGTCATCTCCCCGCCGGGCTGCACCGCGAGGGCACCGGCAGCACGGGCTTCGACCCTCCCGCCACCACTGGGCCAGAGGGCCACCGCACCGGTGGCAAGCAGCGCGATCGCGGCCAGACAAGCTGCGACGACGAGCATGCGCCGAGGCTGGCGGCGCGGCGTGCCACGGTGTCTGCCGTGGCGCCGGGAGCTGCGGGTCTCGATCGACATGGCTCAACAACGTAGGGGAAGTGGCGGGCCAGCGCCTATTCGAGCGGACGTCGCTACGGTGGGTCGCATGCTCGGCGAGGCGCACATCACAGCAGGACGGACGCAGTGACACCGGCGACCGCGTCGGGTGGTGCGGCCGGTGGCACGAGCGGCTTCGTCGAGGTCGCAGACCGGGTCTTCGTGGCCCGCTACCGGCAGTGGGACGTCAACGTCGGCCTGGTCCTCGGGCGCGACGGCGCCGTGGTCGTCGACACCCGGGCGAGCGATGTCCAGGGCGCGCAGGTGCTCGACGACGTGCGCCGGCTCGGACGGGGCATCACCGTGCGGCACGTCGTCAACACCCACGTCCACTTCGACCACACCTTCGGCAACCTCGCCTTCGAGTCGGCGACGGTGCACGCGCACGACAACGTCGGGCGCACCTTCACCGCGAGCGCCGAGGCGATCAAGGGCCTCTTCCGCGCCGACCCGGGAGCCGCACCGGAGTACGGCTACACCGAGCGGGACGCCGCCGAGGTCATGGCGACCGTCACGCGCGGGCCCGACCGGACCTTCGGCAGTAGTGGTTGCATAGACTTGGGCGACCGCGCCGTCACAATGGCGTATGCCGGCCGCGGCCACACCGACGGAGACGTCGCCGTGCTCGTGCCCGACACCGACGCGATGTTCCTCGGGGACCTCGTCGAGGAGAGCGGGCACCCGTCGTTCGGCGACGACTGCTGGCCGCTCGAGTGGCCCGACACCCTGACCTCGCACCTGCTGTCCGCCGATGACCGGACCGTCGTCGTCCCCGGTCACGGCCGGCCCGTCGATGGGGCTTTCGTGGTCCACCAGCGGGACGCCGTCGCTGCGGTGGCCGCCGTGATCCGCGAGCGCCGGCTCGGCGGCGGCACGCTGGAGGAAGCCCTCCACGATCCGGACCCGCGTCTGCCCTACCCGCTCGAGCACCTGCAGAACGCCATCCGCCGCGGCTGGTCACACCTCGCCCCACCCACCCACTGACCGACTCGGGGCAACGATCGAGAGTGGATCTGCTGACCACGGAGCCACGGTTCCCAACGACGTTGCGCCGGTCAGGATGCGCGCCCCAACCCGTGCGGTGGATCGCCGTCGCCAGGTGCCAGTGATCCACCGCGTCGTGTGGACTCGCCTGCCGTCTCGCGCACCGGGCAGGCAGGAGAGCAGGACATCGCCTCCCGGGTCCAACCTCGACTGCTGAGCAGCCGGCCAAGTGCAGCCGCCGTCCGGCACGGGTCGGCGACGTGCAACCAGCCGAGTCTCACCGTGACGTCACCCGCGATGGCGGAGTCGATGCCTCGCTCGACGTCGGTCCAGCGGGCGTCAGCCGACGTATGGACGAGCCGCCCGTCCACATCCGCGTCCCGGACCCGCCGTCTGCCACGTCGACGAGCGCGTCCTCGAGTCGCAGCCGCGGCGGCGACAGGTGGCTCTGCGCCTGCCTCGAAAGATCCGCTCGCCGGATCAGGACGATCACCGGCACCAGACGCCGCCGATCCGCCGCGCTAGCAGACCGTCGCTGATGGAAAACCAAACCTATGCGGCCGAGCTCCCCATATCTGGTGGGCGTGGCCGTAGCATCCGGGCATCTCGCTCGTCGCCGAAGGACCAACACCGTGCCCGACCTGTCCACGTCCACTGCTGCTCCGAACGGGCTGTCGTGGTTCGCCCGCCGCCGTCGGGCCGCCACCGACGCCGCCGCCCGCCGCACCCACGACCACCTCGTCGCGGGAGGGCTCTCCACCGCACAAGCACACGGCTCGCGGATCCTCACGGCCTTTTCCGTCGTCATCCTCGGGATCGCAGCGGCAGCCGTCGGCCTGCTCCTGTGGGCAACCCTCCTGCCCAAGGGGATGTGGGGCTGGGTCGGCGTGGCGGCCGGCTGGCTGCTCGTTGCAGCCGTCGCGCCGCGGCCCGTCCGGGTGGAGGACGCGACAGAGCTCGAGCCGACCCAGTTCCCGGCCACGCACCGGCTCCTCCACGAGCTCGCCGGCCAGGTCGGCGTGCGACCGCCCACCACGGTCCGCGTCGACACCGAGTTCAACGCCGGCGTGGTCAGCACCGGATGGACCCTGGGCCCGACGATCGTCGTCGGGCTGCCCCTGTGGACGTGCCTCACCGACGACGAGCGCATCGCCCTGTTCTGCCACGAGCTCGGCCACCTCCAGGGCCGCGACAGCGGGCACGCCGCACTTGTCAGCCACGCGCACGGGCTGCTCGAGCGGCTCTCGACGCTGCTGACCCCGCTGCCTCGTGACGCCGTCTCCGACTTCGAGGACTACCGCGTCGAGGTCGCCCACTCCACCGCGACGATGAACGGCGTGGGCCGCGCGGTTCTGACCGTCGTGTCGCTGCCCGCGGTCCTGCTGCTCCTGGCGTTCGAGCGCGCGGCCTCCCGCGAGAGCCAGGTGCGCGAGTACGCCGCCGACCTGCGAGCCGCCGAGGTCGCCGGCACGTCCGCGGTGGTCCGGCTGCTGCTGACGACGATGGGCATCCCCGGCCTGCACACCGTCGCCGGGGCTGCGGCGCGTCGACGCGAGGACCCCTTCGAGGCGCTCGCACAGGTCCGCGATCGGGCACCGCTCACCGCAGCCCAGCTCGCCCAGGCACGCATCCGAGCCCGGGAGCAGGACCTGCGCTGGGACGCGACGCATCCGCGCGACGACCTGCGCCTCAGCCTCGTCGAGGCCCACCCCGCGAGTCCGGATGCCGGTGCGGTGGCTGCCCGGCGAACCCTCGTGGGCGCAGCCGACGTCGAGCTCGTCGCTCTGAGGCCGTCCCTCGGGCGCGCCTTCCGTGACGACCTGCTCGAGAGCTGGATGTGACGCGCGGGCTCAGTCCGGCAGCGCGGACGGGAACGCGGCGGACCACGACCGCAGGGTGATGCCGCCCTCGTCCGAGCGGTCGACCGACGTCGCGGCGAGCAGCGCGTGGGCGATGGCCCGTGCGACGCAGTCGGCGCCCGCCTCCATGAGGATCGCCTGCTCGACCGGGTCGGGGGCGGGGCGCTCGCCGGTCGCGAGCCCGAAGAGGGTGTCGCCGTCGAAGAGCGTGTGCACCGGCTTCAGCGCCCGGGCCAGCCCGTCGTGTCCGATGCCGGCCGCCTTCTGGCACTGCGCCTTCGTCAGCGTGGCGTCGGTCGCGATGACCCCGATCGTCGTGGCCACGCCCGGCACCCCGGCGTTCATGGGCAGCGCCTCAGCCCGGCTGCGCGCCTCCTCGAGCTCGGCGGCACTCGGCCGACCGACGCGGGCCAGCTCGTCGCCGAGACCGAGACGCACGGCATACGGAATCCCGGTGGCCGGGTCGACCGCCGAGCCGGCGGCGTTGACGGCCACGAGCGCGGCGACGGTGGTGCCGGACGCCAGCACGACGCTCGCCGAGCCGATCCCGCCCTTGAGGCCCCCCACCGTCGCTCCCGTCCCCGCTCCCAGGCAGCCCTGCGCCACGGCGGAGGACGAGGCGCTTGCGTATGCCGCCCTCCCGTCCTCCGCGCCCGGACGGTTGCCCCAGGCGCCGCCGCGTCCCAGGTCGAAGAGGATCGCAGCCGGCACGATCGGCACGACGTGACCCGGGTCGCCCACCGGCCAGCCGATCCCGTCGTCCGCGAGCCCCTGCATGACGCCGTCGACCGCGGCCAGCCCGAACGCCGACCCGCCGCCGAGGACGATCGCGTCGACCCGATCCACGAGGTTGCGCGGGTCGAGCAGGTCGGTCTCGCGGGTGCCGGGGCCGCCGCCACGCACGTCGACGCCGGCGACCGCACCGCCGTCAGGAGCGAGGACCACGGTGACGCCGGTGAGCCAGCCGGGCTCGTCGCGGGTGCAGTGGCCGACGCGCAGGCCCGCGACGTCGACGAGCGAGTTCGTGGGCCCGGGAGCCGGGCTCGGAACCGGCGCGACAGCCGGCTCGGTCACCGCGGGTCTCTCAGGTCGAACTCCATGAGCCGCCCCGGCGAGCTGAAGCCGAGCCGCTCGTAGAACTCCTGCGCGCGGTCGTCCGGCGCGTTGAGTCTGATCCACTTGACGTCGGTCGTGCGCGACCACTCGATCATCGCCTCGGTCAGCGCCCGGCCGACCCCGCGGTCGCGGCACCCGGGAGTCACGAAGAGCCCGCCGACCTGCAGCCACGAGACGTCCCTGCGACCCGGCCACGGCAGCGCCCGGATGCGGCGGGTCTCGAGGATGCCCGCGTGTTCGCCGCGGCTCTCGGCGATCCACGTCGGGCGGTCGGGCCGCTCGGCCAGCCACGCGTCGACGAAACGGTCGAGGTAGCCGGCCTCGGACGGCATACCCAGCTCGCGGGCGAACTGCAGGTGCAGGGCGGCGACGACGAGGGCGTCGTCAGCCGATGCGCGACGGATGGTCACCTCGGCCATGAGGGAAGTGAACCACGCGGGCCCGAGGCCGCGCCGTAACCGGGGAACTGCGCCGGGTCGCCGGCACCAGGCGATGCCAGCAGGCGGAGGGTCAGACGTTGATGCCGAGGCGGCGGGTCGTGCGCGCCCGCTGGCGGCTCGTGCGCATCCGGCGCAGGCGCTTGATCAGCATCGGGTCGGCCTCGAGGGCCGCCGGGCTGTCGAGGAGCGCGTTGAGCACCTGGTAGTAGCGGGTCGAGCTCATGTCGAAGAGCTCCTTGATGGCCTGCTCCTTCGACCCGGCGTACTTCCACCACTGGCGCTCGAACGCCAGGATCTCGAGGTCGCGCGCACTGAGGCCGTCCTCGGACTCGTGGCGGTGCGGCTGCGCCGCGGCGTGATCTGTGCTCATGTCCCCGTCTCACTGCGGTGGTGTCGCGGTCGTGCGGTGCTGCGTTGGCTCCGCCCATACCCTAGACCCAAATGACAGGGGTGTCATTCAGCCCGGGTCGGCGCGGCGCGAGCGGTCTCAGGCCATCGTGTCGAGGATGGCGTTGACGTCCTGCTTCGTCGTGTGGGGGTTGACGATCGCGAACCGCGTCAGCGTCTCCCCGCGGAAGGTCGTCGGCACGACGAACGCGAACTCCTCGGCCAGCAGCCGGTCCGTCCACGCCTGGTAGTCGTCGGACGACCAGCCGAGGCGCCGGAAGACGACAACCGACAGGTCCGGTTCGCGCACCGCCTCGAGGTAGTCACGGCGCCCGATCTCGTCGGCGGCGAAGCGCGTCACCTCGAGCGTCTTCTCGATGGCCTCGACGTAGGCGTCGGTGCCGTGCACGGCCAGGGAGTACCAGAGCGGCAGGCCGCGGGCCCGGCGCGTCAGGCCGATCGAGTAGTCGGTCGGGTTCCACTCGGCCGACTTGGTGATGACGTCGAGGTAGCCGGCCTCCTGCGTGTGCGCCATGCGGGCGAGCTCCGGCTCGCGGTAGATCAGGGCGCAGCAGTCGAACGGCGCGAAGAGCCACTTGTGCGGGTCGACGATGAACGAGTCGGCGTGCTCGATGCCGCTGAAGAGGTGCCGCACCGAGGGCGCCGCGAGACCGGCGCCGCCGTAGGCGCCGTCGACGTGCAGCCACAGGCCGAACTCGCGGCACACCTCGGCCACCGAGGCTAGGTCGTCCACGACGCCGAAGTTCGTCGTGCCGCTCGTCGCGACGACGGCGAAGAACGTCTCGGGACCGTTCTCCTGCAAAGTCTTTCGCAGTTCGGCGCCGGTCAGGCGCAGCTTCTCGTCGACGTGGACCCCGCAGACCTCGGCGTCCATGACCGCGGCCATCGAGACGACCGACGAGTGCGCGTTGTCGGTGGCGGCGATGCGCCAGGGGCGTGCACCGGTGCCCGCCTCCGTCGCCCGCGCCCGGGCCGTATGCCGTGCCACGACGAGTGCGGACAGGTTGCCCACCGTGCCGCCCGGGACGAAGACACCGCCGGCCGACTCGGGCAGCCCGGCGAGGTCGCTGATCCAGCGCAGGGCCTGGTTCTCGGCGTAGACGGCCCCGGCGCCCTCCATCCACGAGCCGCCGTAGATCGACGAGGCGCCGACGACGACGTCGAAGGCCGCGGCCTCCTGCGTCGGTGCGCACGGGATGAAGGAGAGGTAGCGGGGGTGGTCGGTCGACAGGCACGCCGGCGCGAGGGTGTGCTCGAAGAGCTCCATCGCCCGGGTGGAGCCGAGGCCCTGCGGCGTGATGGTCTGGCCGGCGGCCGCCCGGAGGTAGTCCCCGGTCTGCGCACCGTCGAGCGGGATCGGGTGCATGAGCAGACGCTCGCGGGCGTAGCTGAGGACCTTGTCGACGGCGACGTGGTCGGCGTCCTTGTCGAAGCTGTGCACGCACAGATGCTAGGCCCTGTACGGGCCTCCCTCCGACTCCCGGAACCGGGCCCGCCTCAGCCCAGCAGGGCGGTGCGCAGGTCGTCGGCCCTCGCGACGACGGCGGTGGGGCGCACCTCGTGCAAGGCCTCCGGCGTCCCGGCGCCCCAGGTGACGGCGACGGTGTCCATGCCGGCCGCCTTGCCGGCAAGCACGTCGACGACGGCGTCCCCGACGTAGACGGCGTCGTTCGAGCCGCTGCCCAGGCGGTCGAGGGCGAGCAGCAGGGGCGTGGGGTCGGGCTTGTGCCGGTCGGTGTCCTCCATCGCGACCAGCACCTCGACGTGCTCGCTGAGGCCCAGGATGTCCATCGCCTGCTCCGCCGACTCACGCCGCTTGGAGGTCGCGACCCCGACGCGCAAGCCGGCGCTGCGCAGGTCGGCGAGGACCTCGCGGACGCCGTCGTAGCCGCGGATCAGCCGCTCGGTGTTGTCGGCGTTCCACTGGAGGTAGGTCGCGTACAGCTCGTCGGCGCGCTCGGGTGTGTGGTCGCGGAAGGCGCCGATGAGGGGCCGGCCGATCCACGAGCGGATCACGGCCGGGTCCTCCTCGTGACCCAGGATCGTGCGGAACGCGTGCTGGTAGGACTCGACGATGAGGTTGATCGTGTCGGCCAGCGTGCCGTCGAGGTCGAAGACGGCGGTGGACCAGCGCGGAGAAGTCACCGGCCGAGCCTAGGACAGCCCCGCGTCCAGCCACCGTCCACGTCTCATCACGCGAGTCGGGCGCGCCTCCGCGTCCAGGACCACCACGTCCGCGCGTTGTCCGGGGGCGATCGACCCGCGGTCGGCCAGCCCGACCGCGCGGGCAGGGGTGCGCGTGGCGGGGCGGACGGCATACGCCAGCGGTGTGCCGCCAGCCACCGCTCGCGCGACGATGTCGGCGACGTGGCTGGTGCCGCCGGCGATCGAGCCAGGGCCCGCGCCTGCGCCGGCAGGCGCCAGACGGGCCACACCCCGGTCGACGACGACGGAGAGCCCGCCGAGGACGTACGCGCCGTCGCCGACGCCGGCCGCGGCCATCGCGTCGGACACGAACGCGACGTGGTCGGCGCCCACGAGGTCGAGGACGGTGCGCACGGTGTCGTCTGCCAGGTGCACGCCGTCGGCGATGAGCTCGACCGTGACGCGGCCCCGGGCGGCCGAGCGCAGCAGTGCCGCAACGGCGCCCGGCTGTCGGTGGTGCCACGGGTCCATCCCGTTGAAGAGGTGGGTGCCCAGGTCGGCCCCCGCAGCGACGGCCTCCTCGACCTGGGCGTAGGTCGCCGTCGTGTGGCCCACCGCGGCATGGATGCCGGCCGACGTGAGCCACCGGACGAGGTCGATGCCGTGGTCGCGCTCGGGGGCCAGCGTCACCTGGCGGAGGTGCCCGCGACCGAGCGCGATGAGGCGCTCGACCTCCGCCAGCGACGGGTCACGCAGCAGCGTGGCGTCATGGGCGCCGCAGCGAGCCGCAGCGAGCCACGGGCCCTCGAGGTGGATGCCGTCGACGATCCCGTCGTCGGCGAGCTCGGCCAGCATCGCGACGCCACGCTCGAGGTCTCGCGGCGTCATGGTGACCAGACTCGCGAGCAGGCTCGTCGACCCGTGGGCGTGGTGGTGCTCGGCGGCCGCTGCCGCCGCGTCGTCGCGCAGGTCGGTGAACGCCGCTCCCCCGCCGCCGTGGCAGTGGATGTCGACGTAGGCCGGCACCATCGTCCCGCTCACCCGCTCGGCCGCATCGGCGCCGGGCGGCGGCTCGGTGCCGGCGACCAGGGGGGTGACTGCCGCGATCCGCTGGTCGACGACGTGGACGAGCACGTCGGGGAGCACGGTTTCGTCGACCAGGGCGGGGCCGCGCAGTGTGAGGTTCATCGAGCCCGATTCTGTCGTATGCCGCGCCTGCCGGGTCGAGGTGATCGCGGGAGCGGCGTCGATGGCGGGATCACCTCGAACCGGCTGGGCGCCCGGGGGTAGCGTGTGGCCGTGCCAGCCCGACCCCTCGCCGACCTCGTGCACCCGACGTGGGTCCCGGCGCTCGAGCCGGTGGCCGACACCGTCACCGCGATGGGCGAGTTCCTGCGTGCCGAGGTCGCGGCCGGCCGTGGCTACCTCCCGGCCGGCGACCACGTGCTACGAGCCTTCTCCCTGCCGCTGCCCGATGTCCGGGTGCTGGTCGTCGGGCAGGACCCCTACCCGACGCCCGGCCATCCCGTCGGCCTGAGCTTCAGCGTGGCGCCGGACGTGCGGCCGGTCCCGCGGTCGCTCCAGAACATCTACCAGGAGCTCGGTACCGACCTGAGCCTGCCGACGCCCGGGCACGGAGACCTGACGCCGTGGTTCGAGCGCGGCGTCATGCTGCTCAACCGGGTGCTGACCGTGCGCCCCGGCGCGTCGGCCAGCCATCAGGGTAAGGGTTGGGAAACCATTACGGCCCAAGCGATCTCGGCCCTCGCGCACCGCGGCGGTCCGCTCGTCGCGATCCTCTGGGGACGCCAGGCGCAGTCGCTCGGCCCGATGCTCGGCGACGTCCCGCGCATCGAGTCGGCGCACCCGTCGCCGCTGTCGGCCCGCTCCGGCTTCTTCGGCTCGCGGCCCTTCAGCCGCACCAACGACCTCCTCGCCCAGCAGGGCGCCCCACCCATCGACTGGAGGCTGACATGACCCAGCCCAACCCCGACGGCTCCGGCCCCACGGTCTGGACCCGCTTCGTCGCGATCGGTGACTCGTTCACCGAGGGCATGTGCGACGACGACCCGGCCTTCGGCCACGACGGTGAGTTCGCCGGCTGGGCCGACCGGCTGGCTTCACACCTGTCCGAGATCGCGCACGCCGAGGGTCTCGACTTCGGCTATGCCAACCTCGCCGTCCGTGGGCGCAAGCTCGCCGACGTCGTCGGCCCGCAGCTCGAGGACGCCCTCTCGCTGCAGCCGGACCTCGTCAGCATCGTCGGCGGCGGCAACGACATCCTGCGCCCCAAGGCCGACCTCGACGGCCTCGCCGCCCGTCTCGAGGCTGCCGTCGCCCGCATCCGCGCGACCGGCGCCGACGTGCTCATGGCGACACCCGTCGACCCGGCCGACGCGCCGCTCGTCAAGGCCACCCGCGGTCGGGCCGCGATCCACACGGCCAACATCTGGAGCATCGCCCGCCGCAACGGTGCGCACGTCATCGACCAGTGGGGCCTGCCCGCCCTCCGCGACTGGCGGATGTGGTCCGAGGACCGCATCCACATGACCACCGAGGGCCACCGCCGCGTCTCGCTCGCCGCGCTCGAGGCGCTCGGGCACACACCGGCCGAGACCGACTGGGCCACACCCCTGGAGCCCGCCCCGCCGATCGGGCGCCGTGAGGCCCTGCAGGCCAACGCGCAGTGGGCCAAGGAGTACGTCGGCCCGTGGGTCCACCGCCGCCTCACCGGCCGCTCGTCGGGCGACCACCGCCAGGCCAAGCGCCCCGACGTGACCCCGCTCGACCCGACCTGACCCACCCCGAGCTGTGGTACGCCGTCACGCTGGGTCAGCGACACGGCATACGCCCGCTCGGGACAGATGACGGGACGTTTGGGAGCGCTCCTCGCTCACACCGCCTCGGCCATCCGTGTTCGTCCCGTCATCCGTCCCCGGTCGCGGGCACGTCCACGGCGGCGGAGCTCGACGGCTGCAGCCAGCATGCCGCGCACCCAGTCGGCGTCGAACATCACCTGCTCCCACGTGAAGCGCAGGACGATCCAGTCACGCACCGTGAGCTCGTCGTAGCGTCGGCAGTCGCGCGCGAAGGCGCTTCGCTCGGTGTGGAACTCGTGACTGTCGGCCTCGGCGACGATCTGCAGCGACTCGTCCGCCAGGTCGACCCGCGCGTACACGCCGTCGTAGCGCAGTCGCACCTGCGGCTCGACCGACAGGCCGGGCACGTCGAGCGCGATGGCGCGAAGCACCGACTCGAAGGGGTTGGCCGCTCGAGAGTCCGCGTGCCGGGCGACTTTGAGCACGCGTGCCCGCTGGCGCGGACCCAGCGCCATCGCGAGCCCGGTGACCTCGCGCCTCCGCAGTCCCGAGCGCAACGCCGAGTCGAAGACGGAGAGCGCCTCGTCGAACGGCAGGTCGAGACAGCAGTCGATGACGGTGCGCGGTCGCGACGTCACACCGTCGGCCACGTCGGACGCCGGCAGGGAGCGCCAGTGGAGCGTCGCCAGCCCCCGCTGGCTCTCTCGCAGCTTGCGGTTGGACGGGATCGTGATGTCGGGATGTGCCGGCACCGCCTTGACCTTCCACCCCCAGTGCAGGGCGGCACTGCGGTGCGACACCACGGCATGGAGCCGCAGCGCCACCACTTCAGCAGCCGCAGCGTTCGGAAGCGCATAGACGCCGTGCCCGTGCCGCAGCACCTGCCCAGCCGCCACGGCGGGTCCGATGGCGCGCCACGGGACCGACCGACGCAGCTCGCGCCACGTGCACACACCCCCCAGCCTCTCCACGGCAACGGCCACCGAACGTTCCTCCCGCACGGCTCCAGAGTCGCCGCCTCCAGCCGTTCGCCGAGCGCGTCATCCACAGGACCGCACCTGGCGCAGGCGGGACGACCGACGGGATGCAGGGCGCGGAGGCGGCCATCCCCCGTGAGAGACCCCGAACCGTCCCGTCATCCGTCCCGGCCGGAGCGGGCGTATGCCGTCCCGCGGGCGGCGCGGGACGGCATACGTGATCGGGTCGGTCGGGTCTCAGACGGAGGCGGCGAACGCCTTCTCGAAGATGTCGAGGCCCTCCGAGAGCAGGTCGTCACCCGCGACCAGGGGCGGCAGGAAGCGGAAGACGTTGCCGTAGGTGCCGCACGTCAGGGTCACGAGGCCCTCGGCGTGGCAGGCCTGGTTGACGGCCCCGGTCAGGGCAGCGTTCGGGGTGAGATCGCCCGGGCCGTTGACGAGCTCGACGGCCAGCATGGCGCCGCGGCCGCGGATGTCGCCGATCTGCGGATACCTCTCGGCGAGCGCCTTGAGGCGCGGGACGAAGAGGGCCTCGACCTGCTTCGCGCGGCCGCAGAGGTCCTCCTCCTTCATCGTCTCGATGGCGCCGAGCGCAGAGGCGCAGGCGACGGGGTTGCCGCCGTAGGTGCCGCCGAGGCCACCGCCGTGCACGGCGTCCATCATCTCCGCGCGGCCGGTGACTCCGGCGAGCGGCAGCCCGCCGGCCATGCCCTTGGCCGTCGTGATGAGATCGGGCACGACGTCCTCGTGCTCGCTGGCGAACCAGTCGCCGGTGCGGCAGAAGCCGCTCTGCACCTCGTCGGCGATGAAGACGATGCCGTTCTCGCGGCACCACTCGGCCACCTGCTTGACGAATCCCGGTGCGGGCACGATGAATCCACCCTCGCCCTGGATCGGCTCGAGGATGACGGCGGCGAGGTTGGCCTCACCGACCTGTGCGTGCACCTGCTGCACGAAGACGTCGAACGACTCCTTCGCACAGTCGGCGGGGCCGCCCGGCCAGCGGAAGGGGTAGCTCATCGGCGCGCGGTAGACCTCGCCGGCGAACGGCCCGAACTTGTGCTTGTAGGGCATGTTCTTGGCGGTCAGCGCCATGGTCAGGTTGGTGCGGCCGTGGTAGGCATGGTCGAAGGCGACGACGGCGTTGCGGCCGGTGTAGTGGCGCGCGACCTTGACGGCGTTCTCGACGGCCTCGGCACCGGAGTTGAAGAGCGCGGTGCGCTTCTCGTGGTCGCCGGGCGTCAGGTCGTTGAGCGCCTCGGCCACCTCGAGGTACTCCTCGTAGGGGGTCACCATGAAGCAGGTGTGGGTGAAGTCCTGCACCTGGGCGGTGACGCGGTCGACGACGCGCGGGGCGGCGTTGCCGACGGTCGTCACGGCGATGCCGGAGCCGAAGTCGATGAGCTGGTTGCCGTCGACGTCGACGAGGATCCCGCCACCCGCGCGTTCCACGTAGACCGGCAGGCCGGTTGAGACACCGGCGGACACTGCGGCCGTCTTGCGCGCGTGCAGCGCGGTGGATTTCGGGCCGGGGATCGCGGTCTGGAGGAGCCGCTGTTGTGGGACGTTGCTCATGGCGGTCAGTATGCCGCGCCGTCGGCCAGAGGACGAGCCCAACCCCTTCGCCCACGACGCATTCCGTCCTTTGCGGCTTACAGCAGCACGCATACCGTCGTGCGGTGCCGCTCTAGGCACTGATTGCATGCCCCGAACTGCCGGCTTCAGCGCAGGGCGAGCGATGCCGTTCCTGACAGCAACCTGTGAATGTGCACCGAATTCCGACGACGAGCGGCGGTCTCAGTGCGTCAGCGGTTCGCTGTGGGGTGACTGTCGACGCAGTACTCCTGCTGCCGGTCAGCCGAAGGATTCGATCCGCAGATCACATCCACTCGGGGAGCTTGGAGCAACCATGATCCACAAACAACCGAGGGCCGTGGCGGCCATCAGCGCCCTGGCGCTCGCCACCCTCGGCGCCGCCACGAGCGGCGCAGTCGCATCGGTCAGCGCCGCACCGGCGTCGACCGGCGGGACGGCCACCTCTGCGCAGGGCCTGCATCCGACCGTGTCGGACTACTTCCAGGTCTCGACTTCGACGACTCCGCCGACGGAGGCCCAGTGCTACTCCGCAGGACGGCGGTGCTTCACGCCGACGTCGACCCGCGCGGCCTACAACGTGCAGGGCCTCATCGACCGACACCTCGACGGCCGCGGCATGACGATCGCCGTGGTCGACTCGCACGGCAGCGACACGATGGCGCACGATCTGCACGTCTACGACCAGGCGTTCGGGCTTCCCGCGATGTGCGGCGAAGAGGGGGTGCGCTGCGCCGCCGGCATGCCGACCTTCAGCGAACTGCACCTCCAGGGCAGTCCGGCCACCAAGGCGCCTCCCTCGACCAGCAAGGGGACCGGCCTGCAGGACAAGTCGGCATGGGCGCTCGAGGTCGCGCTCGATGTCGAGACGGCTCACTCCATGGCCCCCGGCGCCAACATACTGCTCGTCACCACCCCGAACTCCGAGACCCTCGGCGTCCAAGGCTTCCCGCAGATGATGGCGGCCGAGCAGTACGTCGTCGACCACCATCTGGCGAATGTCATCTCGCAGAGCTTCGGCTCGGCCGAGGAAGCCTTCGGCAGCACCCAGTCCCTGCTCAACCTGCGGCACGCGTTCGTCTCGGCAGCCCGGAGCGGCGTGACGGTGCTCGCGTCGTCGGGTGACGACGGCAGCGCGAACGGCAAGAAGCAGCCTGTGGGCACCGGAGGTGCTCTCATCCCCTACCCGACCGTGGGGTGGCCGGCCTCCGACCCGCTCGTGACCGGCGTGGGCGGCACCTATCTGTGCACCGATGCCCAATCGACTGCTGGTCGCATCACCGACCGCATCCACCCCCCGGCAAAGTGTCAGGTGAACCCGGGCGTCGCCGAAATCGGTTGGACCTTCTCGGGCGGTGGCTTCAGCCACGTCTTCGACACGCCGGCCTACCAGGCGACCCTGCCGGCCGGCAGCACGTCGATCGGCGCCAAGCGCGGCGTTCCCGACATCGCCCTGCAGGCCAGCGCAGGCACCGGGGCGCTCGTCTACCTCTCACTCCCCCCGGACGGAACGAGCGGGCTCCTCTGCGGGAACACACCCTGCAGCACCGGGTGGTACGACATCGGCGGCACGTCCCTGTCGTCCCCTGAGTGGGCCGGGCTCGTCGCCATCGCGGACCAGATCAACGGCGGCGGCCTGGGCCTGATCAACCCCGGCCTCTACCGGATCGGGGCCGACCCCACCCGGTATGCCGCGGACTTCCACGACGTGACGCTGGGCAACAACACGGCTGAGCCCGGCATCCCCGGATACCCGGCAACCACTGGCTGGGACCCGGTGACCGGTCTCGGCACACCGAACGCGGGGGTGCTACTGCCCGACCTCGTCCAGGCAGTGCACGGCCACTGAACCCCGGCTCGTGTGGGGGGAAGTGCCCACTCGATGGTCGAGTGGGCACTTCCCCCCGTCCACTGGGCGCCTTCCCCGGCCGGTGATCAGACCTCGACGCCCTCACCGAAGCGGTCGCGAGCCTCGTGCGGGATGAGCGGCTTGTCGGCGCGAGCGGAGATCTGCTGGACCGCCCACGAGTTGCCGTCCGGGTCGGAGAAGCCGAAGAAGGTGCCACCGTCTCGCGGGTCGATGACCTGGACTTCGGAGCACTCGACCCCACGGCCGACGAGCTCGGCCCGGGCCGCCTCGGCATCGGCCACGACGAGCTGGATCCCGTGCAGCGAGCCCGGCGCCATGGCCTGCTGCGAGGGCAGGTCGCCGATGACGATCGAGCAGCCAGAACCTCGTGGCGTCAGCTGGGCGACGTGCATGTGCTCGTTGTGGGTGTTGTGGTCGAGGTGGAAGCCGACCCGGTCGCGGTAGAAGGCGATCCCGGCGTCCAGGTCGCTGACCGGGACGATGACGACCTCGAGGGTCCAGTCCACCGTCAGGCCTGCCCGGTCCCGGCGGCGGCCGGCTGGGCGACGAGCTCGTCCAGTCGCTCGTAGCCCTCCGCCATGCCCTTCTCCATCCCGCTCTGCACCATCATGTCGCGGCCCTCGACCGTGCGGCCGACGCTGCGGCCCTCGAGCCGGCACCGCCCGTCTCCGAGGTCGACGAAGCGCATGAACTCGATGGCGACCTCGTCGGGCGCGCCCTCGAACTCGAAGGTCTGGATGGCGAGGTCGTTGTCGCGCACCGTGTGGAACGTGCCGCGGAAGCCGTAGACGTTGTCGCCGTCGCGGTGCGTGTAGCGGTAGCCGCCGCCGGACGTGAAGTCCCAGCGCTCGATCTGCATCTCATAGCCCCGCGGGCCGAGCCACTGGCGGACGAGCTCGGGGTCACGATGGGCATTGAAGACGGCGTCGACCGGGGCGTCGAACTCGCGCGTGAAGTCGATCCACGGGACGCCAGCGGGGATGTCGAGGTTGAGTGGGTTGGTCATGACTGGTGCTCCTGTTCGGTGCTGTGTGGTGCGGGAACTGCGGTGCGGGTGCTGCGTTCGAGCACGGCGTCGAGCGCCCGGAAGCGCTGCTCGGCAAGAAGGCGGTAGCGGTCGATCCAGGCCGTCATCGCCTCCAGTCGCGCCGACTCGAGGTGGACCGGGCGGCGCTGCGCGTCACGGGTCCGACTGACGAGGCCCGCCTGCTCGAGCACCTGGATGTGCTTGCTGACGGCCTGCTTGCTGATCTCGAACGGTTCGGCGAGCTCGTTGACGGTCGCGGCGCCCCTGCTGAGGCGGGCGATGATGGCGCGCCGGACGGGGTCGGCCAGGGCCGCGAAGGCGCGGTCGAGGTCTGCATCCGAGACGGGCGAGAGGATCATTGACAACGAGCTCCTTTATCAACCAACGTATTGATTAGACGCCGGGCCAGGCGTTCCGTCAACCCCTCCCCCATCGAAAGAGCACTTCGTCGCAACGCATCGCTCTCTCCATTCGGCGCAGTGCTGGCGCATCTGCGGGTGTACGGTCGCATCTATGCCGCATCTGCGCATCACTGAGGCTGCCGCTTTGCTCGGCGTCTCCGACGACACGGTCCGGCGCATGGTCGACTCCGGCCGCCTTGCCGGCGGCTCCGACGACGTCGGCCGGCGCACGGTCGACGGCGCCCAGCTCGCCGCGGTGGCGCAAGAACTCGCGCATCCCGCCGTGGTGGGCACGATCGGCGCTGCCTCGGCTCGCAACCGGATGCGCGGCATCGTCACCGCGATCACCCGCGACACCGTCATGGCCAAGGTCGAGCTGCAGTGCGGCCCCTTCCGCATCGTGTCGCTGTTGTCGAGCGAATCCGTAGACGACCTCGCGCTGGAGGTCGGCTCGGTCGCCGTCGCCAGCGTGAAGTCGACCCACGTCGTCGTGGAGGTGCCTGCGTGAGCACCCTCTCGCCCGCGGGCTTGGGACGCCGGACCCTCCCAGCGACGCTCGCCACCGTCACCGTCCTGCTCCTCGGCTCCTGCGGCAGCGCCGCCCCGTCCGCGAGCGAAGGCGCGCAGGCGTCCGGCGGCTCACCGACGTCGCTGAAGGGCACCGTGACCGTGCTGGCCGCCGCCTCGCTCACCGAGTCGTTCGACCAGCTGAAGAAGGACTTCGAGGCCGCCAACCCAGGCGTCACCGTCGAGACGTCCTACGGCTCCAGCGCCACGATCGTCCAGCAGGTCGACAACGGCGCACCCGCCTCGGTGGTTGCCCTCGCCGGCACCGCCGCCGCCGCGCCGCTCGACCACAGCATGGTCAAGGACACGAGGACCTTCGCCACCAACGTCCTCGAGATCGCCGTGCCACCAAGCAATCCCGGCGCAGTCAGGTCGATCGACGACCTCGCGAAGCCGGCCGTGAAGGTCGTCCTGTGCGCCGACACCGTGCCCTGCGGCAAGGCCGCCCAAGCCACGTTCGCGAAGGCTCGCGTCGTGCCCAACGTCGTCAGCAAGGAGGTCGACGTCAAGGCGACGCTCGCCAAGGTCAAGCTCGGCGAGGCCGATGCGGCCGTCGTCTACCACTCCGACGTCGTGGCCGCGAAGGACACCGTCGCGGGCGTGCTGATCCCGGCGCAGCGCAACACGAGCCTCTCCTATCCCGTGATCACCCTGTCCGAGGATGCGGCGACGAGAGCCTTCGTCGCCTACCTCCAGAGCGCCAAGGGCCAGGCCACCATGCGGTCGTTCGGCTTCGGCGCGCCCTGAGCGCCTCGCCACACAGCCAGAGGAGAGGTGACCAAGCATGAGGTATGCCGTCTCGTGGCGTTCGCGGGTCACCCTCGGCGTGCCGGCGGCGCTCGCCCTGCTGCTGCTCGTCGTCCCGCTCGTCGCCCTGCTGCTGCGGGCTGACTGGGCGCGCATCCCGTCGGACCTCGCGACACCGACCGTCCTTCCGGCACTGCGCCTCTCGCTGACGACAACCTCGGTCACGGCGATGCTGTGCCTACTCCTCGGCACGCCCCTGGCCTGGCTGCTGGCGCGCGCGAACCACCCGGCCACCAGCTGGGCACGGGCCCTGCTGACCGTGCCGCTCGTGCTCCCGCCCGTCGTGGGCGGCGTGGCGCTGCTCATGACGTGGGGGCGCAACGGGGTCCTCGGGCAGTACCTGACGCCCCTCGGCATCCAGATCCCGTTCACGACGGTCGCCGTGGTGCTGGCAGAGACGTTCGTCGCGATGCCCTACTACGTGCTCGCCGTCGAGGGTGCGATGCGCGGCCTCGACCCCCGGCTCGAGTCCGTGGCCCGGACGCTGGGAGCCGGCGACCTGCGCTACCTTCGCACGGTCGGGATCCCGCTCGTGCTGCCCGGCATCGCCAGCGGCCTGGCGCTCGCCTGGGCGCGCGCGCTGGGAGAGTTCGGGGCCACCATCACCTTCGCGGGCAACTTCCAGGGCCGCACCCAGACCCTGCCCCTGCTGGTCTACGTCGAGCTGGAGCGCGACCCGCAGGTGGCGATCTCGATCAGCATCATGCTGCTCGCGGTCAGCGTGCTCGTGCTCGGAGCGCTGCGAGGCCGGTGGCTCCGGTGAGCCGCCCGAAGCCCGAACAGGCAGGGCTCGAGGCACGAGTCCGACTCTCCCGCGGACCGATCGAGGTCGACGTCGCACTTCGCGCACAGCCGGGCCAGGTCATCGGCATGCTGGGTCCCAACGGCGGCGGCAAGACGACGACGGTGCTCGCCCTCGCCGGCGTGCTGCCCCTCGCCGAGGGCCACATCCGCGTCGGCGGCGACGTCTGGGACGACGGACGTCGGCGGCGGCCACCAGAGCAGCGCGCCGTGGGGCTCATGCTCGCCGACAGCCTCCTCTTCCCCCACCTCAGCGCCGTCGACAACGTCGCCTACGGGCCCCGCAGCCGCGGCACCGACCGTCACCGGGCACGTGAGCGGGCGCGCACCGAGCTCGAGCGGGTCGGGCTCGCGGACCGCGCGGGGTCGCGTCCGGCGGAGCTCTCGTCGGGCCAGCAGGCTCGCGTCGCTCTGGCTCGTGCCCTCGCGACCGACCCGGCGCTGCTGCTGCTCGACGAGCCACTCGCAGCCCTCGACCCGGACACGCGCGCGCGGACCCGGAGCGACCTGTCGGCCCGGTTGGCGGCCTACGACGGCGTGACGGTGCTCGTGACGCACGACCCCCTCGACGCGCTGACGCTCGCCGACCACCTCGTCTTCGTGGAGGACGGCCGGGTCAGCCAGTTCGGAACTCCGGCAGAGGTCCTCCGGGAGCCGCGCAGCGCCTACGTCGGGACCGTCGTCGGACTGAACCTGTATGCCGCACAGGGCGACACGCACGGCCACGTGCACACCGGCGATGGTGGGCTCCTCGTCACCACCAGCCCGACGGAGGGGGCGGTGTGGGCGACGTTCCCGCCGAGCGCCGTCTCCCTGCACCAGCACGAGCCGGAGGGCTCGCCCCGCAACACGTGGCACACGCGGATCGCCTCGGTGACGATGCAGGGACAGTCGGCGCGCGTGGGCCTCGCCGGTGACGTGCCGCTGACAGCCGAGGTGACGCTCGAGTCGGTCACGGCTCTGGGCCTCCAGGTCGGGCAGCAGATCTGGGCCGCCGTCAAGGCCACCGAGGTGCGCACCTACCCGCGCTGACGTCCTACGCGTCGACGGTCGCGGGCGGCGTCGGCGCGCCGGAGGTGCGGCGGACCCGGAAGAAGGCGATGACCGAGGGGGCCTGCACGACCGCACCGACGAGGAGGGCGACCGGGATCGACGTGCGGGTGGCGAGGGCGCCAAGGGGCGGGCCGCCCGCGACCTGGCCGATCGCGTTGGCCTGGCTGTTCATCGACAAGACCGTGGCGCGCGTCGGCCCCTCCAGGTTCCGGTTGACCCACGTCGCCTCGATCGGCGCGCTGAATGCCATCGCGGCGCCCCGCATCCACACGCAGACGAGCGCGAGCCAGAGGTTGCCGAGCAGCGCCACGCCCACGACCGCGAGCACCTGGGCCAGGGCGGCGAGCGCCACGGGCAGGCCGGGGCTCCCGTCGAGGATCCGCCGCGGGAGCCAGCGTCCGCTCGCCAGCGACGCGGCGAGCGACAGCATCGTCCCGACGAGCGCGAAGGCGGTGAAGGCGACCGCCTCGTCGCCGCCGAAGACGGCCGGCATCTCGAAGACGTCGAGCATCCGCACCTGCCACAGCCGGTCGAAGACCTCGCTCGCCAGCCCGGACAGCAGGCTCACCAGTAGGAAGACCCGCAGCACGCGCCGCCCCCGGGCGATCCGCAGGCCGGCGACCAGCTGGTCCCTCATGTGACCGAAGGTCTCGCGATCACCTCGCGGCGTCGGGTGGAAGTGACGTTCGGGCATGACGACCACCAGCCAGACCGCGAGGAGCACGAGGATCGCCCCGGCCGTGATGACGGGAACGCGCAGGGCCACGAGCCCAAGCGCGCCGGCAGCGAGCGTGCCGACGATGCTGAACGTGAGGTCGAGCTGGGTCTCGCGCCGGAAGACGGGCGCGACGTCCTCCTCGCCCACCTCGTCGGTGATCCACGCCTGCAGGGCGCCGGAGGTGAAGGTGTAGCCGATGCCCCAGACGACGTTGGCGACGACCGCGGCCGCGAAGGTCGCGACAACCCCCTCGATCGCGAAGCCGGCCCCGACGAGGAAGAACCCGATGATGACCGACACCCGGCGGCTGTAGAGATCGGCGACGATCCCGGTCGGCACCTCGAAGAGGAAGCAGGTCGCCTCGAGCACCGTGCCGACGAGGACCATCTGGAAGGGGTCGAGGCCGATGACGCGGTACTGGAAGACCAGGTTGAGCGTGAAGCACATGGCGAAGGCGAGGGCCGCGACAGCCGTCAGCGCGTAGAACGTGGACGTCGCGTCCGCTTCACGCAGCGGTCGCCGCAGGAGGGTGAGCACGAGCCGACGGTAGGGCGCCGAGTCGGGCCGCGTCTCGCACTTTTCGAGGCCGGCGCCGCCGTGGCCGCCGCGCTCATCTCACACTTTGGACAGAATGCTCGGACGTCCTAGTATCTGAGCATGCCAGCGACGAGGCTGATGCCCTCCGACGAAGCCACCGACCTGATCGAGCTCACCCGCGAGATCTGCCGCAAGGACCTCGCCCCGAAGGTCGACGACGCCGAGCGGGCCCGCACCTTCCCCGCCGAGACCTTCCGCACCCTCGGGCGGGCCGGCCTGCTGTCGCTGCCCTACCCGGAGGAGTTCGGCGGCGCCGACCAGCCCTACGAGGTCTACCTCCAGGTCGTCGAGGAGATCGCCTCCGTCTGGATGAGCGTCGCGGTGGGCGTCAGCGTCCACAGCCTCACGGCATACCCCGTCGCGACGTTCGGCAGCCGCGAGCAGCAGGAGGCCCTCCTGCCGGGGATGCTGTCCGGCGAGCAGGTCGGCGCCTACTGCCTGTCCGAGCCGCTCGCCGGCTCCGACATCGCCTCGATGACCACCCGGGCCACGCGCACTGTCAACGGCTGGTCGCTCAAGGGCACCAAGGCGTGGATCTCGCACGCCGGCCACGCCGACTACTACACGACCTTCGCCCGCACCTCCGACGACGGCGGCAAGGGCCTGTCGACCTTCATCGTGCCCGGCGATGCCGCGGGCCTGGCCTTCGCCGAGCCGGAGCGCAAGATGGGCCTGCACTGCGACCCCGTCGCGCAGGTCATGTTCGACGGCGTGCCCGTGGATGGCGCCCGGCTCATCGGCAGCGAGGGCGACGGCATGAAGATGGCCCTGTCGGCCCTCGACGCCGGTCGCCTCGGCATCGCCGCGGCCGCCACCGGGCTCGCGCAGGCAGCGCTCGACGCCGCCGCCGACTACGCCACGGAGCGCCAGCAGTTCGGCCGCCGCATCGCCGACTTCCAGGGCCTGGCCTTCCTCCTTGCCGACATGGAGGCCGCCGTCACTGCGGCCCGCGCGACCTACCTGCACGCGGCCCGGCTCAAGGACGCCGGCCGCGGCTTCGGCAAGGAGGCCGCCGTCGCCAAGCTCATCGCCACCGACGCGGCCATGCGCGTCACGACCGACGCCGTGCAGGTGCTCGGGGGGGCCGGCTACACCGAGGACTTCCCGCTCGAGCGCTACCTGCGCGAGGCCAAGGTGACGCAGATCTTCGAAGGCACCAACCAGATCCAGCGGGTCGTCATCTCGCGCCACCTGCTCAACCGCTGACCCCACTGCCCGAAAGGCTTGCCATGCAGCTGAACTCGTCCACCGTCGCCGTCGTCACCGGTGGCGGCTCGGGCCTCGGCGGCGCCACCGCGCGCCGCCTCGCCGCCAACGGCGCCACCATCGTCATCCTCGACCTCGCGGGCTCGACCGCACCGGCGCTCGTCGACGAGCTGAACGGCCAGCGGGAGGGCAGCGCCGCCTTCGTCGCCGCGGACGTGCGCGACGAGGCCCAGGTCCAGGCTGCGATCGACCGCGCGACCCAGCTCGGCGAGCTGCGCATCGCCGTCAACTGCGCGGGCGTCGCCACCCCCGGCCGGGTCATCGGACGTGGCGGCCCACTGGCCCTCGAGACGTTCAAGACGGTGATCGACATCAACCTCGTCGGCTCCTTCAACGTCCTTCGCCTCGCCGCCGCGGCGATGCTCGGCAATGAGCCCGTCGAGGGCGACCGCGGCGTCATCGTCAACACCGCCAGCATCGCCGCCTTCGACGGGCAGATCGGGCAGGCGGCCTACGCCGCGAGCAAGGGCGGCATCGTCGGCCTCACCCTGTCGGCCGCACGCGACTTGGCGGACAAGGCGATTCGCGTCATGACGATCGCTCCCGGCACCTTCGAGACGCCGATGCTCGCCGGCCTGCCGAGCGAGGTCAAGGAGGTCCTCGAGAGGCAGGTGCCGCACCCGTCGCGCCTCGGTCGCCCCGAGGAGTACGCGAACCTGGTGCGCCACATCGTCGACAACCCGATGCTCAACGGCGAGGTCATCCGCCTCGACGGCGCCTTGCGTATGCCGCCCCGCTGAGTCACGCGGTCATCCCCGTCGCGGCCGCGCCCGGGAGATGATGGCCACATGAACGAGCCCGGCGACGACCTCGTGATCGCAGCCGGGCCCGGCCTGCGGCGTGGCCTCGTCATCCCCGCGTCCGAGCTCCTCGAGCGGTTCAGCCGCTCGTCCGGCCCCGGCGGTCAGGGCGTCAACACGACCGACAGCCGGGTCGAGCTCGGCTTCGTCCCGGAGACCTCCACGGCGCTGACGGCGGCCCAACGGGAGCGCCTCGTCAGCGCCCTGGCCGGACGGATCGTCGGGGGCCGGATCACCGTGGTGGCGTCGGAGCACCGCTCCCAGCTGCGCAACCGCGCGGCCGCCCGTCAGCGCCTCGCCGACCTGCTGCGCGAGGGTCTCGCTCCCCCGCCGCCGGATCGCCGCGCGACGAAGCCGACGCGCGGGTCGCAGCGCCGGCGGATCGAGGGCAAGAAGCGCCGCTCGCAGGTGAAGTCGGGCCGGGGCCGCGTCCAGCCGAAGTGACGGGAAGCGCGAACTGTGCCCCCTCGACGTGCGCGAGTCCACAGATCGTGGCCGTCGACGGCGGAGGGGGCCACAGATCGTGGCCCTTCGACGGTGGAGGACGCACAGATCGTGGCCTCTCGACGGTGGAGGACGCACAGATCCTGGCCTCTCGACGGTGGAGGACGCACAGATCCTGGCCTCTCGACGGTGGAGGGGGGAGCGCTCCGCGCGTCCCCGGCATACGCCCTCGGGGTGAGTGTCAGCCGTGCGGAGGGTGGAGGACGGTCGTGCCGACGACGGCGTCCACGTCGATGGGGCCGTAGACGTGCGGGAAGGTCTCACCGGTGGCCGGGTCGCCGACCTCGTGCACGACGGGCGCGCCCAGCCGTGACTCGTCGACGTGGAGCAGCACGAGCGGGTCGGCGACGTCGGCGTAGAAGCGGGACCGCACGACCGGCCACTGCTCGGCCGAGGAGGCGTGGATGAAACCCTCCTCGGCCAGGGAGCGTCCGCGCGTCGAGCGGGTGTAGCTGCCCTCGGCCAGCGCCCGCTGCCAGTGGGCCTGCTCGGCCAGGTGGTAGATCATGCGGCGCGACGTTACCAACGACGCCCGCGGGCCGGTGACCTGTGTCTCAGGCAGCGTCCCCCGGCCGCCGGTGGAGGGACGCTGGAGGTGTGGACCGTCGCGGGAGGCGTCGCCGGGTCGCACGCATGCCAGGAGGGGCGGACCATGACCACGACCCAGGGACCGGAAGGGGACACCGAGCTGAGCTACCCGGCCAGCGTGGCGATGCTCAACGGCCACGACCTCTCCTACGTCGACACCGGCGAGGGATCGGCCATCCTGTTCATCCACGGCCTCCTCGGCTCGCACGAGAACTGGACCCACCTCCTCGACCGCCTCGGCATCGACCGCGTGACCCTCGTCGAGCACTAGCTCGGCGGCGGCATCGCCATGCAGTTTCGCTACCTCTTCCTTCCTCGCCACCACGAGGGGCGTGATGGACCCGGGCGGGCAGACCATCGGCGCGCAGGTGCACCTCACCACGGGGGACCCCATCCGCACCCTCGTCATCTGGGGCACCCGTGACCGCATGATCCCGGTCGGCCACGCCGAGCGCGCTCCCTCCATCTTCCCCGGCGCCGAGGTCGTGCTCTTCGAGGGCGCCCGCCACTTCCCGCATCTGGAGCAGCCGGACCGGTTCGCTAGCGTGCTGGAGGATTTCATCCACGGCTGAGGCGCGGCGCGCGCCGGGCTGGGTATGCCGTCAGGCGTGCCCGGGCACGTGCGCACCGTTCCCGGACCGGCGCAGGGCCGCCGGGTCCCGCACCGTCACGCGTCCACGGTCGAGAGCCACGACCCCCGCCGCCTCGAGACGGCGCAGGACGCGGTTGGCAGTCGGGCGGGTGACCCCGGCCAGCTCGGCCAGCTCGGACTGGTTCAGCTGCACCGTCACCGCCGAGCGCGCCGCTGCGCCAACGGCATACATCCCGCACAGCGAGACGAGGCTCCGCACCACGCGTAGCTCGGCCGGGGTGTGCAGGGCCTCCATGAGCGCCTCGGTCAGCCGGTTCACGCGTGCGGCCAGCAGGCGCACCAAGAGCCGGCTGACCTCGGGGTGGCGGTCGCAGAGGCGCTTGAAGTCCGCATAGGTCAGGGCCAGGGTCACTGTCGGCTCGAGGGCCTCGATGGTGGCCGTGCGTCGCCCACCACGCACGACCATTGCGAGCTCGCCGAAGGCCTGGCCCGGACCCATGACGGCATAGGCCAGCCGGTCGCCCAGCTCCGAGCAGCGTCGGGCCACGACGCGACCCTCCACGACGAAGTGCACGCTGTCGGCGGCATCCCCCTCGTGGAAGACGACCTCGCCCGTGTCGTAGGTGTGGCGGTGCATCGTCGCGACCACCTCCCGGCGCTCGGTCGCCTCGAGGTCGGACAGCAGGCCCAGGTCGAGGTTCACGGCACTGCCGCGCCACACGCGTGCGCGCGGACACGCCCCGCGTGTCGCCACGAGCACAGACGGTCGACCGCGGCCGCGGGACCGTCGGAGGTGAGCACCACGCCACGAGAGCCGACGAGGGCCTCGCGGCCGAGAGAGACAGCGACCCCCACCCTGAGAAAGGGCACGACCATGACGACGACAACAACACGACACCGGGTCCACCCGGACCTAGCGCGACACCACCCGCGGGTGAGGCGGCTACCCCTCGGCGGCTGGACATGGGAGTGCAACTGCGGCGGCGCCTCCGCCCGCTCGGCCGTGGCCCGACTGACCTGGCACCAGGCCTTGGTCGGGGCCCTCATCCACTCGGCCTCGCTCGCACCCTGAGCGGTCATCGCAGACCATCGCCGGGGCGCCCCCGGAGGGGCACGGGGAGCGGCAGCAGCGACGCACGCGCCTCGGCGAGCAACGCCGACTCCGCCCGGTCGAACACATCCTGGGCGGAGTCTGGCGTGTCACCGATCGCCGTCATCCCGACCCGACCGCACTCGGTGATGGAGCTGATCATGTGGAAGACGACGCCGGTCTGGCGGGACTGGTCGAAGTGCAGCCCGGCCCGCGCGACGAGGTCGAAGAGGTCGTCGACCCCCAGACCGCGCAGCGACTCGTCCTCGAGGTGGTCGGTCGCCACGAGGTGGCGCTCGGCCCCTGACGGGGTGACGAAGCGTCCCTCCTCGTGCACGTACGAGCCGTCCGTCAGGAACTGCAGGGTGAGGAACGGGTGCGTCGTGCCGCCCTTGCGCAGGTTGACCTCGATGGCGTGCGTCTGCCACTGCTCGCCCTGCCGGACGACGACGAAGTCGAGGGCGAAGCGGCCGAGGACGCCCTTGCCGGCCAGGACGCGACCGACCTTCTCCGCCTCCCGGGTGATCGCCGTGGCATAGGCGGGGTCGGCCGGGAACCGAGCACCGAGGTACATCTGGCCGGTCGGCCCGCCGAGGACCTGGTCGTGCGTCGAGAGGATCTCCAGCTCACCCAGCGGGGTGACGCGCAGCTGCACGCTCGGGCTGCGTACCTCGTCCCCGACCACCCGTTCCTCGACGATGCCCCCACGCTCCTGCAGGCGCCGGAGATACGCGTCGACCGCGATGCGTTGGTCCTCGAGCTGCATCCGGTCGAGGCGCTCGCGGACGGCCTCCCGCAACGAACGAACCTGCGGGACAGAGCCGCTCGCCGGCGTGGTGAGATCGCCCAGGTCGACGAGCGCGTTGCCTGACCCGGAGACGCCCTCGTTGAGCTTGACCATGGCCCACCGCGCGCCGGGACGGGACGTGTGCAGGTCGAGCACCGCGTCGACGAGGTCGTCGACCGAGTGGAGGTCCTCGGCGCCGAAGGGGTGGTCGACGCCGGCCTCGGCGAAGACGCGCCGGCAACCGGTCTTGGTCCCCAGCGGGTAGAGGCGCGGGTCAGCCGCATACATGGGGATGCCGAGCAGCAGCGACAGGTCCCGTTCGCGGGTGGTGCTGGTGTACGGGACGAGGTGCGAGCGCAGCGGGTCCGGCACGAGGCCCGCGATGCGCGCCAGCAGCCGAGGCCGGGCCAACAGCTTGTCGATGAGCGGCTCGGGCGATGAGTCACCGACGGAGACGAGCTGGAGGCGTGACCTGGCATGGCTGGGAATGACTCCGGGCAGCAGCGACAGGTAGTACTCCACGATGTGCTCGTTGATCGGCATCGACGTCACGAAGACCATGCGCAGCCGCGGCTGGCGCAGGAGCAGCAGGAGGAAGAGGAGGCGCTCCTCCAGCGCCTGGTTCAAGGCGCCCCCGGACGGTGCAAGCGTGTCGGCGCTCATCGACGGTACGACGACGACGGACTCCTGCGGATCCCCTTGGCGCATCAGCCGCCACACCTCTGGAAGCCGCTGCTGCAGGCCGTCGAAGAGCTCGCCTCGCGTGAGCTCGTCCAGCTCCTCGAGCAGGCCGCCTGACGGAGCGGTGGAAGGCGTGGCTTGGGTCAACGCGTTCATGGGTCGTCCTTCCGGGTGGTGGTGCCGATGACCTCGTGGACCTCCAGCGGCCGTGAGATGCCGCGCAGCTCGACCTGGCCCAGTGAGCGCGTCTCGAAGCGCTCGTCGAGGCCGGCCAGCACGCGGGGGCTGATGAGGATCTGACGGGCGGCGGCGACAGCGCAGAGCCGGGCCGCGACGTTCGTCACGGTGCCGATGGCGGCATAGTCCCAGCGGCCCTCGAAACCCACCCGGCCGAGCGTCGCGTAGCCCTGCGCGATGCCCACCCCGAAGCCGAGGTGATGCCCCTGGCGGGCCCAGGCGGACGTGAGGCCGTCGACCCGGTCCCGCATCTCGAGCGCCATCCCCACGGCCCGTAGGGGTGCGTCGGGGCACGGTGGCGGGTCGTTGAAGAAGACCATGAGCCCGTCGCCGGCGAAGTGCTCCAGGGTGCCCTCGTAGGCGAACACCAGCTGGCCCAGTGCGGCGTGGTAGTCGCCGAGGACCGACATGGTCTCCTCGGGCTCGGCGGTCTCCGCGAAGGCCGTGAAGCCACGCAGGTCGGTGAACACGGTGGTGATGTCGCGACGGTGGCTGTCGAGGAAGGACTCGTCCCCCGACTCGACGATGAGCCCCGCGATCTGCGGCGAGAGGAAGCGACGCAACCGGCCCAGCCGCTCGAGGTCGTCGACCTGCGCCGCCACGCGCGTCTCCAGCTCGGCGTTCCACCGCTCGAGCGCGGTGGTCTGCTCGAGCACCGTGTCGTGCAGGCGCTTGACCCGCGCCAGCGAACGGACCCGCGCCAGCAGCTCCGCCTGGTCGAACGGCTTGCTGATGAAGTCGTCCGCTCCCGCCTCGAGGGCACGGAGGCGCTGCTGGCGCCCGCTGGCTGTCACCATGACCACGGGCAGCATCGCGGTGCGCGGCTCTGCCTTGATGCGGGCGCACGTCTCGTAGCCGTCCATGTCGGGCATGAGCACGTCGAGCAGCACGACGTCGATGTCGCCATCGGCCAGCGCGTCGAGCGCGGCGCTGCCCGAGGCCTCCGAGCGCACGACGAAGCCTCGGGGCTCGAGGACGGCGTGCATCAGCTTGCGGTTCTGCTCGAGGTCGTCGACGACGAGCACCCTGACGCCGGTGAGCTGCTGGGCCAGCGTCCCCTCGCGCGCCGTCATCCTGGGTCCGGCGCTCGTCGCGGGAGGTGGCGACGCACCTGCGCCGGGAACTCCCGCACGCTGATCGGCTTCTCGAGATAGCCGGCGAAGCCGCAGGTCAGCGCCCGGTCGCGGTCGGTGCGCATGGCGAAGGCGGTGAGCGCCACCACCGGGATGTGGGCCGTCGGGCCGTGGTCGCGGATCAGCTCCAGGGCGGCGAAGCCGTCGATCCCAGGGAGCTGCAGGTCCATCAGGATGACGTCCGGAAGTGCCACCCGGGCCTGCTCGACGCCCTCCTCCCCCGTCATCGCCACGAGGACGGAGAAGCCGGCGTACTCCAGCACGTCCCGCGCCAGCTTCAGGTTGCGCGGGTTGTCCTCGACGAGCAGGACAACCGGTGGGCGGCTCACGACTCCCCCTGCGCTGCGTGTTCGGCGCTCCCGGGGTGCCCTGCGCTGCCGGCGTGCCCTTCGTGCTCAGCCGCCACCGTCGCGAGCCGGCGGGCAAGGCCGGGCAGGTCGATGCCGGCCTTCTCCGCCACGAAGCAGATCCGCCCCTCCAGTCGCGAGCGGTCTTGTGCCGTCAAGGACTTCGCGGTCAGAACGACGATCGGCGGTCCGTCCGAGTCACGGTTGGGGCGGAGCTCGTCGATGACCGCGAAGCCGTCGACCTGCGGCATCAGCAGGTCCATGACGACCACCGACGGTGCGACGGCCCGGACGAGGTCTGCGGCCTGCTGGCCCCCGGCGCACGTGTGGACCTCCCAGCCGAGGGGCTCGAGGGTGCCGCGCACGAGCTTCAGCGCGAGCGGGTCGTCGTCAACGACGACGACGCTGAGCCGGGTGCCCGTCTCGTCCGCACGCGGCGTGGGCAGCAGCCGTGTCACGGCGGCCAGGAGGTGCTCCCCGCTCACCGGCTTGACGAGGTACTCGGTCGCCCCGAGCGCAAAGCCTCGGCCGCGCTCCGGCTCGACGCTGACGACGACGACCGGCACGTCAGACGTCGCGGGGTCGCTCTTGAGGGCAGTGAGGACCTCCCAACCGTCCATCCCGGGCAGGTGGATGTCGAGGACGACCGCCACGGGGTCCAGCTCGCGCACCAGGTCGAGCCCCTGCTCGCCGGTCGTGGCACCCACGGCCCGGAGGCCCGCCGCGCGCAGGTGCAGCTCGACGAGCTCGGCGGAACGCGGGTCGTCCTCGATGACGACGACGGTCGGACCGGTCGCGGAGCCGTCCACGGTGGCCCAGTCGGGGACGAGGACCGACGTCGCCTCGGACTGCAGGAGGGAGATCCCGAAGGTGCTGCCCTCGCCGGGCGCGCTGGTGAGCCAGAGGCGCCCGCCGTGCAGCTCGACGATGCGCCGGCTGAGCGTGAGGCCGAGTCCGGTGCCCTCGCTCGACGACGCAGACCGTTCCCCCTGCTGGAACGAGTCGAAGATGCGCTCCTGGTCCGCCGGGGCGATGCCGATGCCCGTGTCGGTCACGGTGACGTCGACGGCGTCGCCGTCGCGCCAGGCTCGGACGACGACGCTGCCGCCGTCCGGGGTGAACTTGACCGCGTTGCTCAGCAGGTTGAGCAGGACCTGCTTGAGGCGCAGCTCGTCGGCCGTGACGGCCCCGAGCCCGTCCTCCGCCTCCAGCATCAGGCGTATGCCGTGCAGTGCCGCCCGCTCGCGCACGAGCGACAGTGCCTGCACGAGTACGTCGTCGATCGGGAACGTCGTGAGGTCGAGCTCCATCCGACCGGCCTCGATCTTCGACAGGTCGAGGATGTCCGCGAGCAGCGCGAGCAGGTGGCGGCCGGCGGAGTGGATGTCCTGGAGGTAGTCCTCCTGTCGCTCGTTGAGGTCGCCGAACATCCGCTCCAGCAGTACCTCCGAGAAGCCGATGACGGCGTTGAGCGGTGTGCGCAGCTCGTGCGACATGCTCGCGAGAAACTCCGACTTGTGACGACTCGCGTCGGCCAGCGCGACGCTCTGCTGCTCGAGCTGCTGGTAGAGACGCGCGTTGGTCAGGGCGACCGCCGACTGGCTTGCGAACGCCGAGAGCAGCTCGCATGTCTCGTCGCTGAAAGACCCGGTCGACTTCCGTCGCACGACGAGCGCGCCCACGACCCGGTCGGGGCGCACGAGCGGGATGGCCACGAGGGACCGCCAGCCGGACGCATGCAGCACGGACAGGTGGGGGTCGAGCGGCTTGGGCTCGGCGTCCAGGTCGTGGATCTGCAGGACCTGGCGGTTGCGCGCGGCCCGGCCGACCCACGTCCGGTCGATGTGGATCTGCGCGCTGCGCAGCGCCTCGATGACGTGCTCGTCCGTGCCGTAGGCCGTGCGCACCCCGAAGAGGCGCGTCGACTCGTCGAACTCCATGAGCGAGCCGCCGTCGGTCTCCGACAGCTCGACGGCGTGCGTGACGATCGTCGCCAGCACCTCGTCGGCGACGAGGGTCGAGCTGACCGCCTCGCCGACCTCGGCGAGCGCCTCGAGCTGGTCGACCTTGCGGGCGAGCTCGGCGGAGCGAGTCTCCAGCGTCGAGAAGAGCTCGACGTGACGCAGCGCCAACGCCGCCTGCTCGGCGAAGGTCGACATCAGCGCCTGTTCAGCCTCGTCGAAGGGCGCGACCTCGGTGCGCCACACGTTGAGGGCACCCACGACCTGGTCGCCGACCACCATGGGGGCACCCATCATCGTCCGGTAGCCGCCCATGCGCTGGAAGTCGGTGCGCCGGTAGTCCGGGTCCATGAGCACGTCGTCGATCTGGTGGACCTTCCGGTCGATGGTGACGCGCCCCACCAGGGTGGCTCGGTCGTGAGCGATGGGATGCCGGGCGACGAAGGCCACGAACTCCGGTGTCAGGCCGCTCGACCGGGCGAGCACGAAGGACTCGTCGTTCACGAGATAGATCTGGGCCGCCTGGGCGCGGAGCAGCTTCCGGGCGTTGTCGACGACTGCGTCGAAGACCTGGTCCCGGCTGGCGGTTCCACCCGTCGTCGAGGCGGTGAGCACCTTGAGGATGTCGCTGCTGGCTCGCAGCTGTTCCTGCGTGGTCGCCAGCCTGACGGCGAGATCATGGACGACCTCGACCTCCGGCTGGCTGCTTTCGCCCTCGAACCCGCTCATGCGAGTCCCCCATCGTGCTGTGAGTCCCTGTGGTCCCCCACCCGAGTGTCCTCCTCGGCACCGTTGCGCACCCACGGAATCGGCAGCCGGGGCCGTGGTGGCCGGGTCGGGCGGCCCTCGGCCGCGACCCGTCGGGCTACGCCGGAGCCCGTGCGGCCGGTTCGCGGCGCAGCCGGGTGACGCGCTCGAAGGCGTACGCCATCGACAGCAGTCGCCCGTCGTCGCCAGGACGGCCGATGAAGGTGGCTCCCGCGGGCATCCCGCTGCTGCGCATCCCCACGGGCACGGTGACGGCGGGGAAGCCAGCGGTGGCGTAGACGGCGGAGTGGCAGTTCGACAGGCTCACCAACATCTCGGAGCGCGACCCGTCGAACGTCTCGGCGAGCAGAGCGGCTGCACGATCGCGGTAGCGGTGCGCGTTCCCGGCCTCCGCGTCGGCGTCCGAGTGGGGGCCATGCAGCACGGCGGCGTCGAGCAGCGCCTGGCCGGACGGCATACGCCGTCGGGGGTCGGCGAGGTTCCACGCGTGCAGGTCCCCGGCCGTTGTCACCCGTGCTGTGACCGGCCCCGCCGCGGCGGCGGCCAGCCATGGCACGGTCTGATGCAGCAGGCCGCCCAGGACGACGTCGAGGAAGCCGTTCTCGTACTCCTCGAGCGACCCGGCGCGGAGACCGAGCAGCACGTCGGCCGGGTGGGCCCCGGCGCGCGTGAGCCCGTCGACGACCCGCGCCAGCACCACATCGTTCTCGGACGTGTCCTCGAGCAAATCGTCCTGGGCGATCACGTCGGCACGCAGCACCCCCACCCGCACCTTCTCCAGGGCATCGTCGGCGAGGTCCACCCGCAGCGGGCGCGTGGCGATCGCCTCGAGGACCAGCGCGACGTCAGCGACCGACCTCGCAACCGGGCCGGCCGAGTCCTGGGTGCGCAGGAGCGGCACGATGCCGTCCGTCGAGACGACGCCCCGGCTGGGCTTCATCGCCACCACGCCGCTGAAGGCGGCCGGTGCGACGAGCGAGCCCGACGTCTCGGTCCCGATGCTCGCGACGCAGAGCCCGGCGGCTACCCCGACAGCCGACCCGCTGCTGGAGCCCGCCGCCGGGAACTGCACGCCGAAGGGGTTGACCGTCTGTCCCCCCACGGCGCTGAAGCCGGCCTTCGACGAGAGCGCCCCGGCCAGCTCGGAGAGGTTGGCCTTGCCGAGGACGACGGCGCCCGCGCGGCGCAGTCGGGAGACCACGGGCGCGTCCTCGGCAGCCAGGTGGTCGACGAGGAGCGCGGACCCCGCCGTCGTGTGCATCGGTGGCGCCGTCGAGATGTTGTCCTTGACGCTCACCGGGAGGCCGCACAAGGGAGACGTCACCACACCGGCCCGACGCTGCTCGTCCGCGGCCCGCGCCTCCTCGAGTGCGTCAGGATTCAGCTCGACGAACGACCTGAGCGACTCGTCCCGATCAGCGATGCGCTTGAGGCACAGCAAGGTCAGCTCCCGGGACGTCAGCCTCCCGGAGTCGAGCAGACGGCTCAGCTCCACGATCGACATGTCGTGCACCAGGCCGGCGACCCGGGCTTCCCGGTCTGCCTGGAAGGTGCGCAGGGCGGCTTCGAAGGGGCGCAGGTCCAGGGGACGCAGTCGTGGCGACGATCCCGACCGGCGCCCCAGCCACAGCCCCGTACGGCGCGAGCAGGCGACGAGCAGAAACCGGTTCACGCGCCCATGATGTCCACGACCGGTGGGCGGCCACAGCCAAACGGTGGACAGAACCCGAGTGGTCCCGCACCTCGCGGCCCTACCCTGACACTGAGCGCCCGGGGGAACGGGTCTCGCTCGCCCCGCACCGGAAGGACTGCCATGCCAGACTCCAGCACCGTTTCCGGCCCGACACCAGCCCTCACGCGCAAAGTCGTGGCCGAGGCGGTTGGGACCTTCATCCTCGTCTTCTTCGCCGTCGGCTCCGTGGTCTACGGCAAGGACACGATCGGCCTCGTCGGCGTCGCCCTCGCCTTCGGCTTCGTCCTGCTTGCCCTGGCCTACGCCATCGGCCCGGTCTCGGGCTGCCACGTCAACCCGGCGGTCACCCTGGGCGTCCTCCTGCGCAAGGGCATCACGACGACGGAGGCGGTCTGGTACTGGGCGGCCCAGCTCATCGGCGCGATCCTGGCCGCGGCCCTGCTCAAGCTCATGGTGTCCGGCTTCGGTGGCGTCAAGGACGCCACCGGCGCGCTCGGCACGAACAACTGGGGCGACACCATCTCCGCCGGCGGTACCTTCCTGCTCGAGGTCGCAATGACCTTCCTGCTCGTGCTCGTGGTGCTCCTCGTCACGAACCGCGCCGCGGCTCCGGGCTTCGCGGGCCTCGCCATCGGCCTCGTGCTCACCGTGGTCCATCTCGTGGGCCTCCCCCTCGACGGCACGTCGGTCAACCCTGCCCGGTCCCTCGGGCCCGCCCTTCTCAACGGCGGTGAGCCGCTCGCGCACGTCTGGATGTTCATCCTCGCCCCGCTGGTCGGCGGCGCCATCGCAGCCCTCGCAGCTCCCTTCTTCGAGACGCGCACCGCCCCGTCGGAGGTCGACCCGACCGGCGCCGACGTGCCGGCCTGACCCGGACCTAGCTCATGAGCGACGCATCCGGGGACAGCCGCAAGCCGACGAGGCCGAGGGGACGTTCGGCGGTTCGCTGGGTCGCAGCCCTGGCGGTGCTGGCCTGGCTGGCCATCGGCGGCGTGGGCGGTCCCCTGGTGGGCCGCCTCTCGGAGGTTGCCACCAACGACAATGCCAACTTCCTGCCACCGTCGGCTGAGTCGACAGCCGTGAGCAAGGTCGTCGCGCGAACAACGGACACCCAGACGCTCCCCTACCTCATGGTCATCGAGCGCAGGAGCGGCCTGACGCCGGCGGACCTCGGTGCCATCCAGGCGTACGTCGCCGGCATCCCGGCCCTCGAGATCGCGGGCTCCAACCGAACGGTCGGAGAGTTCCTGCAGGCACCGCCCGCCGGGGCGATCCCCAGCCAGGACAAGCAGGCCGCGCTCGTCCCCGTGGCCTTCCTCGCCGACAAGGCGGAGGACACGGTCAACGGCGACACCGCCCTGTATGCCGTCGCCCAGACCCTGCGCGAGTCCGCGTCGTCGTCACTGGGGGCGTCCGGGATGACGGTGCACGTGACGGGTGCCGGTGGGTTCTTCGCCGACTTCATCATCGCCTTCAGCGGCATCGACGGGATCCTGCTGCTCGTGGCGCTCGGCGTCGTCTTCCTCATCCTGCTCATCGTCTACCGCAGCCCGATCCTGCCCTTCGCAGTGCTCATCACCGCGATGTTCGGCCTGTCCCTGGCCGCCCTCGTGGTCTTCCCCCTGGCCAGGAACGGCGCCATCAGCCTGAGCGGCCAGAGCCAGGGCATCCTCTCGATCCTCGTCGTCGGTGCGGCCACCGACTACGCCCTGCTCCTCGTCGCCCGCTTCAAGGAGGAGCTGCACGACCGGGACTCGACGTGGGTGGCGATGAAGATCGCCTGGCGCGCCTCCGTGGAGCCGATCGCGGCGAGCGCGGCCACCGTCGTCCTCGGGCTGCTGTGCCTGCGGCTGTCCGACCTGGGCAGCACCAAGGGCCTGGGCCCGGTCGGCGCGTTCGGCATCGGCGGCGCCTTCGTGGCCTCCCTGACGTTCCTGCCGGCCGTGCTGCTCCTCATCGGGCGCCGGATCTTCTGGCCGCAGGTCCCGCGCGTCGACCACGTCCACAGCGCCGACGCCGTGGGCACCCGCGGGATCTGGGGCCGAGTCGCCGGCATGGTGGGCCGGCGCCCGCGTCGCACCTGGGTGGTGACCCTGCTCGGCCTGCTCGCCTGCGCCGCGTTCCTGCCGACCCTCAACGCCCGCGGCATCGCACAGTCGGACCTGTTCCTGACGAAGGTCGACTCCGTGACGGGACAGGAGGTGCTCGCGCGCCACTTCCCCGCCGGGTCGGGCTCGCCCGTGCAGGTCACCGCGCCGGCGGGCAAGGCGGACGCGGTGGTCCAGGTGCTCCGGTCGACCGCGGGCGTCAGCAACCCGCAGGTGGGCCTCGTCCCCGGCCAGCCGCCGAAGGTCGTCGACGGCCAGGTGGTCGTGCAGGCGACGCTCGATGCGGCCGCCGACAGCGTCGCTGCCGAGGACACCATCGAGACACTGCGCTCCTCCCTCGACCGGGTGGGCACGGACGTGCGTGTCGGGGGCACGACGGCGACCAACCTCGACGTGCGCCTCGCCAGCGAGCGCGACCTCAAGGTCATCATCCCGACGATCCTCGGGGTGATCTTCGTCGTCCTCGTGCTGCTGCTGCGCTCGCTCGTGGCACCGCTCGTCCTCGTCGCCGCGAACGTCGTGTCGTTCGCCGCGACCATGGGCGTCGCCGCCATCGCCTTCAACCACGTCTTCGGCTTCCCGGGGTCCGACCCCTCCACGCCGCTCTACGGCTTCGTCTTCCTCGTGGCCCTCGGCATCGACTACTCGATCTTCCTGATGACGCGTGTTCGCGAGGAGTCGCGCACCCGCGGCACGAGACCGGGCATCCTCGTCGGACTCGCCGTCACGGGCGGCGTCATCACGAGTGCCGGCATCGTGCTCGCGTCGACCTTCTCGGCCCTCGCGGTGCTGCCGATCCTCTTCCTCGTGCAGATCGCCTTCATCGTCGCCTTCGGCGTGCTGCTCGACACGCTCATCGTCCGCAGCCTCCTCGTCCCTGCGGTCTCCTACGACCTGGGCGACCGCATCTGGTGGCCGCTCGGCCTGCCGCGAGCGGGCCGCGACGACGGCCGGAGGGGCGACCCGGTCCCGCGCGACGCGCCCGCCGCCGAGGTCGAGGGCGTCGAGGGCGTCGAGGGGTCCGTGGTGGGCGGCGGCCGCGCGGTGGACGATGGGTCATGACCTCGCCTGCTCGACCTGCCTTCACCCACCGTCCCAGCCTGGTCGTCTTCGACGTCAACGAGACCCTGTCCGACCTGACGCACCTCGGCGACCGGTTCACCGAGGTCGGCGTGCCGCCCTACCTCGTCGCCCCGTGGTTCGCCGGGCTGCTGCGTGACGGCTTCGCGCTGACGGTGACGGGCGACAACCCGTCCTTCGCCGACCTCGCCCGCTCGTCGCTGCGCGACGTCCTGCACGGCAGGGCGAACGTCGAGGCTGCGACGCGCCACATCATGGCCGGCTTCCTGGACCTGCCCCTGCACGACGACGTACCGGCCGGCGTCGCCGCCCTGGCCGGCCTCGGCATCCGGCTCGTGACGCTGAGCAACGGCTCCGCCGCCGTCGCGCGGGGTCTCCTCGAGCGCGGCGGACTCGCCCCTGCCTTCGAGCGCCTCCTGTCGGTCGAGGATGCGCCCGCCTGGAAGCCGGCGGCGTCCGCGTACGCGTATGCCGTGGACGCCTGCGACGTCGCCGCAGCGGACGCGATGCTCGTGGCCGCGCACCCGTGGGACGTCCACGGGGCCGTCAGTGCAGGGCTGCGGGCGGCGTGGATCGACCGCTCGGGCATCCCCTACCCGGACCGGATGCGAGCCGCGGACGTGGTGGCGTCGTCGCTGACCGACCTCGCCGCGCAGCTCGAACGGCTGCCGGCCCCCTGAGACATCGGCGATTCGTCGTCCGCAGGAAGCCCTCAGCCAGTGGGCTGCTCCGCCCACCGGACGACCTGCCACTCGAGCAGGGCGAGCGTCGTCGCGACGACGCCGCTCACGACGTAGTAGCGCCGGTCCCGCCGGGTCAGCCCAGCCCAGGGCGCCATGCTGAGGCCGTGCAGCCCGTCGAGGGCCCCGCCCGCGCGGTGTGCGGCCGGGTTCCCGGCCCCGAGCACCACCACTGCCTGCACGAGGTGACGGGCCCCGAGCAGCCGGGCGACCCTCCGGGTACCGGGCTGTGGCCGGTGACCGAGCTCCAGCGTCGCCAGTCGATCGGGCGCGACCAGACCGGCGAGGCCGTATGCGGCCCTCCCGACCTCGAGCACGGACCCAGCGGGCGTGCGGCCGAGCGCCGAGCCCGCCGTCACCGCGAGCGCCTCATGGTCGCCAGGGCCAGGGCGCCGAGAACGACACCGCCGACCCCGCCGAGCAGGCCGTGGTGCTGCGAGGCCCACAGCTGCGGCGACCGGTCGGTGGAGCGGCGGTCGAACGGGCCACGGGTGCCGAAGTCACGGTGCTCGTCGGCGGGCTGCTCGAGGTTGTCCGGGCGCTCGGGGTCGCTGGGCTGGTCGGTCTGCTGTGAGTCGAAGCCGGTGCGGGCCAGGTAGCGGTCGAGCAGCCCGGGGGCGATGGCGTTGGCCGACAGCGTGCCGACGGTGCTGCCGCCGACCCAGTACTCGCGGCGCTCTGGGTGGTCGGCGGCGTGCACGACCGCATTCGCCGCAACGTGCGGCTCATAGATGGGCGGTACTGGCTGCGGCTTCTTGGGCAGCCGGGAGCGCACCCACCGGAACTGCGGGGTGTTGACGGCGGGCATCTGCACCATGGTCACGCGCACCGGGCTCTTCTCGTGCAGCAGCTCGCAGCGCAGCGACTCGTGAAACCCCTGGATGGCGTGCTTGGCGCCGCAGTAGGCCGTCTGCAGCGGGATGCCGCGGTAGGCGAGCGCCGAGCCGACCTGCACGATGGTGCCGCGGCCCCGTTTCTTCATGCGCGGCAGGATCGCCATGGTCGCGTAGACGTAGCCGAGGTACGCCACCTCGGTGACCCGCCGGAACTCCTCGGGCGCGATCTCGTCGAACGGCGCGAAGACCGAGGTGAAAGCCACGTTGACCCACACGTCCACGGGTCCGAGCTCCTTCTCGACGGTGTCGACGGCGGCGGTCACGGCATCGGCGTCGGCCACGTCGACCTCGACGACCAGGGGGTGGCCGCCGGCCGCGCGCACCTCGTCGGCGGCCGCCTCCAGACCGGCCGAGCCGCGGGCCAGCAGCGCCACCTTGGCGCCGCGCGCACCGAAGGCGACCGCCGTGGCGCGTCCGATGCCGCCGCTGGCACCGGTCACGGCGACCACCTGCTGGTGATGGGTGGCGTTGCGCTTCATGGGTTTTCCTCTCCTCTTCTCGGGCGGGGGGTGCTGGGGGTGGGCGAACCGGCCAGGCGGGCGCTCGCCTCGAGGAGCCCGGCGTGCACGAAGGCCTGCGGCAGGTTGCCCCGGAGCTGGCGCTGTCGGACGTCGTACTCCTCGGTGAACAGGCCGGGTGTGGTGCAGGCCGCCCGTCCGCGCTCGAACCAGCGCAGCGCCTCGGCGGCGTGGCCCTGCTGGTGCGTGGCCAGCGCCATGTGGAAGCCGCAGAGCAGGAAGACGCCCTCGGCTTCCGCCAGTGGGCGTTCGTCGTGTCGGAAGCGGTAGAGGTAGCCCTCGTCGGAGAGCTCGTCGCGGACTGCGGCGAGGGTGGCCGTGCTGCGAGGGTCGTCCGGTGGCACGGCCCCGCGCAGCGCCGGGAGCAGCAGGGCCGCGTCGACCCGCTCCAGCTCGGGGCTCTGCTGCCAACGGCCGCTCGGGTTCAGGCAGTCGTTCGTGGCGTCGGCGACGATGGTGTCGGCGAAACCGGCCCACTCGGCGGCCTGGGCGGTGGGGGCCACGGCCGCCACCGCCCGCAGGCCCGCGGCGCACATGAGCCGGGAGTGCGCCCAGCGCCGGTTGTCGAGCTCCCAGATGCCGGCGTCGGGCTCGCGCCACCGCCTCCGCATGACCTCGATGCACGTCTCCACCGCCCGCCAGCCCTGCAGATCGAGCATGCCGTGGCGTTCCGCGGCCGCGAAGAGCAGCAGCGACTCGCCCAGGGTGTCGAGCTGGAACTGCTCGTTGACCCAGTTGCCCACGACGTCCTTGCCGCCGGGATAGCCGGGCAGGTCGAGGCGCCGCTCGTCCGGCACCCGGCCGCCGTCGACGGTGTAGGCCGGCCGCAGCTCGTCGCCGTGCTCGAGCAGCGCTCCGGACACGAAGTGCACCGCGGAGCCGAGGAGCGGGAGGGGCCCGCACGCCGCGACCGCCTGCCCTGCGTAACACTGGTCGCGGATCCACGCGTAGCGGTAGTCGTAGTTGCGGCTGCGGCCACCGTGCTCGGGCAGCGACATGGTCGCCGCTGCCACCATGCCCCCGCTGGCGCTCGTCAGGCCACGCAGGACGGCATACGACTGTTGCGCGTCGGTGGGGGCGAGGGTGTGCTCGAAGCTCGGCACCGCGTCGTTCCACGAGCTCACCGTGGCCGACCACTGTGCGTCCGGCTCGGGAGGCCGGTCCGGCAGCGGCCCGCGGCCGATCTCGAGGACGAGGTCGTGACTCTCACCTTCGCGCAGCTCGATGGCGAGCTCGAGACGGTCCTCCGAGCCGACCCAGTGCGCCTCCCCGGCACCGCTCCACCGGACGTGGTGCTCTCCGGCGCGGGCCGTCCAGATGCCGTGGGAGCGGTGCACCTCCGTCATCGGCTCCGTGCCGAGCCCGGCTCCCACCGACAGCAGCGCGGCGAAGTGGGCATCCCCGGTCTTCGCCGAGACCCGGTGAAGCAGCACCAGTCGGTCGCGGTCGCCGGGAAAGGCGAGGGCCTGGCGGCACTCCATCACCCGGTCCCCCGAGGTCCACCGTCCCCGCCACACAAGACTGCCGGTCTCGTAGTAACCACCCCACACGTAGCGCTCCTCGAGGGGGGTGACGGCATACGTCCCGTGACCGCCGATGAGCGAGCCGAAGACCGGGTCGTCGTGCCACTGCGGCGCGCACAGCCAGGCGATCTCGCCGCGCGGCCCGACGAGCGCGGCGCGCTCGCCGTCGGCGAGGACGGCATACTCGCGCAGCACGTGGAGCGGCAGCCCGGCAGGCAGCCTCATGCGACCCGCCACTGCTCGGCCCCTTCGCTGACTGTCATGCCGTGGCCCGGCCGCTCGCAGACCGGGTGCAGGGCGCCCCCGCTGACCTCCGGGACGTCGTCGACCAGCTGCGGCTCGAGCCGGGCGTGGTCGACGAACCACTCGACGTGCCGCAGGTTGGGGACCGCGGCGGCGACGGACGCGTGGAGCGAGGGCGCGCAGTGCGCCGACACCTGTAGATGGGCCGCCTCCGCGAGCGCGGCGGCGCGCAGCCAGCCGGTGTAGCCGCCGCAGCGGGTGGCATCGAGCTGGAGACAGTCGACGACGGGCAGCAGCGCGGTCACGTCGTCGGGGGTGGCGGCATACTCCCCCGCCGCGACGTCGCACGCGAGCGCCTTACGGACGGCAGCCAATCCGGCGGTGTCGTCGCTGGACACGGGCTCCTCGAACCACACGATGCCGAGGTCGTCGAGCCGGTCGCCCACGCGGATGGCCTCACCGAGGGTGTAGCCGCCGTTGGCGTCGACCATCAGCTGCGTGCCTTCGGGGGCGAGGCGGCGCAGCTGTCGGGTGCGGTGCAGGTCCCGCGCGGGGTCGCTGCCCCAGTTCTCGCCGATCTTGATCTTCATCGCCGTGCAGCCAGCCTCGGCCCAGCCGGCCACCTGTTCGGCGAGCTCGGTGTCGTCGAGCGTGGTGAAACCGCCTGAGCCGTAGACCGGGACGTCGTCGCGGCATCGTCCGAGCAGGTCGGCGAGCGGCACCTCGAGCAGGCGCGCCTTGAGGTCCCACCAGGCCACGTCGACGGCGCTGACCGCCTGCATGGCCAGGCCGCTGCTGCCGAGGTTGCGCACGGCGCGGCGCATCGCCGACCAGCCGTCGGTCACGTCGAGGGCGCTCCGGCCCAGGACGTGGGGCTGCAGCTCGTCCTCGACGACCGCAGCGGCCGCGCGGCTCGAGTAGGTCCAGCCGAGTCCGGTGCAGCCGGCCGCCTGCAGCGTCACGGTGACGGCCGTCGTGGCGTGCCACTCGAACGTGCCGTCGGCCTCCGGCTCGGGTGTCGGGAAGCGGTAGACCGCGCTCGACACGCCGGTGATCGCGCTGTCGTCGCGGGCGTATGCCGGGTGCCCGGCTCGGGCGCTCATGCTCGCACCGCCTGCTGCTCGGTCAAACCCCGGCGAGCTTGCGCTGCAAGGCGGTCGGCGGCGCGGGCCGCGAGCGCCATGATCGTCAGGGCCGGGTTGGCCGAGCCCTGCGTCGGCAGCACGCTGCCGTCGACGACGTAGAGGTTGGGGATCCCGAAGACGCGGTGGTCGGAGTCGACCACGCCGTCCTCCGCACGCACCGCCATCCGGGCTCCGCCGACGAGGTGGGCGTAGCGGTCGATCGTCATCACCTCGCTGGCACCGGCCGCCTCGAGGATCGTCTCCATCGACTCGGTCGCGGCCTTGGTGAGCATCCGGTCGTTGTCGCACTGCGAGTAGGAGAAGTGCGCGATCGGTAGGCCGTGCCGGTCCTTCTCGTCGGCCAGGGTGACGCGGTTGTCCGGCTGGGGCAGGAACTCGCAGAGGGCGCCGATGGTGGCCCAGTGCACGAAGTCGCGAAGGTACTCCCGCAGGGGCGCGCCCCAATGTCCTTGCGCGACCACGTGTTCGGCCCAGGTGATGGGCAGCGGGCTGACGTTCTGGATCGACCAGCCGCGGCGGTAGGGCTTCGTCGGGTCGGTCTCGTAGAACTGCTCCGAGGACACCTCCGGCGGCGGAGCCTTGTAGGCGCGCACCTCATCCGCGAACCGGCCGGAGGTCTGTGGCGCGCCCTGGACCATGAGGTAGCGCCCGAGCTGGTCGGTGTCGTTGCCCAGCCCGGCGGCATACCGCTCGGTGGCCGACAGCAGCAGCAGGCGCGGCGTCTCGATGGAGTAGCCGGCGACGGCGACCGCCCGGGCCCGCTGGAAGTGCTCGCGACCGCGGCGCACGTAGGTGACGCCCCGCGCCTGGCCGGCGTCGTCGTCGATGACCACGCGAGTCACCATGCTGTCGGGGCGGATCTCCGCGCCGTGCGCGAGGGCGTCCGGCACGTGGGTGATGAGCGGGCTCGCCTTGGCGTTGACCTTGCAGCCCTGGAGGCAGAACCCGCGGTAGACGCAGTGCAGGCGGTGGCCGAAGCGGCCGTTGGCGATGGCGACCGGGCCGACGCGGGTTTCTAGGCCGGCCGCGCGTGCGCCGCGCTGGAAGGTCTCGCCGTTGCCGCCGACGGGGTGGGCCGAGTGGGGGTAGGTGTGCGGGTCGCCCCAGGGCCAGTCCTGTCCGGCGACGGGCAGCTCCTGCTCGATCTGCTCGTAGTAGGGCCGCAGGTCGGCGTAGCCGATCGGCCAGTCCGCGCCGACCCCGTCGTCGGTGAGCACGGAGAAGTCGCTGGGGTGGAAGCGCGGGGTGTAGCCGGCGTAGTGCACCATCGACCCGCCGACGCCACGGCCGGAGTTGTTGGAGCCCAAAGGAACCGGGTCGGTACCGCCGATCTGCCGCGGCTCGGTCCAGTAGAGGGTGTGGGATCCGCGTTCGTCGGAGACCCAGTCGCGATCCGGGTCCCAGAAAGGGCCCGCGTCGAGGCACACCACACGCCAGCCGGCTCGGGCCAGGCGCTGGGTGAGGACGCTGCCGCCCGCACCGGCGCCCACGACGACGAGGTCCACCTCGTCGGTGTCGTCGAAGCGGCGCATGTCGTCGCGCAGGCGGTGGTTGGTGCGGCTGCCGTCGGTCGGCAGCAGCCAGGCGGAGTCGTTGCGGGCGCGCACCTCGCGCTCGCTGCGCGGACCGTCCAGCCGGGTCACTGCCCTGCTCCGTCCGGCGAGCGCCCCTCGAGCAGGGCGCTGTGCTCGCGGCGGGCCGCCTCGACCCGCTCCGCGAAGGGAGTGGGCCGCCGGTCCACTGCGTCGGCCACCTCCCAGTGGTCCCGGCCGCCCACACCGAGGTTGACGTAGCCGCGCGGGTAGGCCGGCCCGGGGAAGCCGATCTCGTTCCAGACCCAGGGGTGGGAGTAGAAGGCCGTGCACGCATACCGTGTCCAGAGGCTCCAGACCCGTTCGGCGGACACGCCGTGCCACTGATCCCCGGCCGAGGAGCGCGTCTGCACGTCCTGGACGAGCGCGGCCTGCCGGCTGGCGTCGAGCTCGGCGAAGCGGGCGCCGTCGAAACGCCCGGCCGCGTCCTCGTCCAGCCACGCCAACGTGTGCCGCCACGCCTCGGCGTCCTCCGGGAGGTCGTCGTAGTGCCAGCCGTCCGTCTCGCCGACCGCCAGCCGGGCGTCGAGCAGCTCCAGCACCGGCACTCGGGGCTCGCGGTCCTGGGCGAGGATCAGGTCGAGCAGTGGCGCGGCGACCGAGACCTCGTGCGGGCTGAAGAAGGCCAGGTCGGAGGGGTGGGCCAGGCGACCGAGGACCACACCCGCCGTCACGTCGTCCCACTCGTCGACGGAGTCGAGCACGTCGAAGCCGGGGAAGCGGCCGCGACCCTGCGGCGTGACCGCCCGGCGGTGCGGGGGTCGGTACGGCATCAGCGGCGCCTTCCCCGCAGGGGGGAGCGGCCGGCCCGCGGCCTGCTGCGGCGTGGGGACTGGTCCTCACGCCGGAGCACGGCTGCGAGCAGGCCCATGCCACCGACGACGGTGGCGAGCAGCGGGGCGAACAGCGGCGGGCCGGCCTCGAGGTTGTAGCGGGTGACGCCGCCGGGGCGCTGCGCCACGCCGCGCCAGTGCAGCCACGTGCCCTGCAGGCCGTTGGCGACGATGAGCGCCGAGGCGACCGGGAGCACGGTGTGGGCCGCGCGCTTCGAGAAGATGCCCGCCACCCCGGCCGGAACGGCCGCGGGGAGGATGGCGACCGGCCACCACATCAGCTTGTTGCCGAAGCTGGCACCGTCGTGGGCGAGGTAGATCTCACCCGTCGTGATGGCGGCCCCTGCGGCGGTCAGGCCGGCGAGCGTCTGCTCGAAACGCCCCGTGCGCACGTCGGTGACGGCACGCTCGAGCCAGGTGGTGGCGCCAGCCACGGTCACTCACCGTCCTTGAGCCCCGGCACCACCTGCTGGGCCTTCATCTTGACTCCCTGCTTGATGAAGCCCCAGCGGTCCTCGTCGCCGTGCAGCACCGCCGCTGCCGCCGCCTTGACCTGCTCTCGGGTGGCGTGCGGCGGGATGGGCGGCACGTCGGGGTCGCACCGCACGTCGAGGACCGTGGGCCGATCGGCGGACAGGGCCGCGTCCCAGGCCGGTCCCAGCTGGTCCGGGTCGTCGATGTTGACGCCGACGAGGCCGAGGCTGCGGGCGAAGCCGGCGTAGTCGACGTCGGGCAGCGTCTGTGACTCGGCGAACTTCGGGGCGCCCTCCATCGCGCGCATCTCCCACGTCACCTGGTTGAGGTCGTTGTTGTGCAGGACCGCGACGACGAGCCGCGGGTCGGTCCACTGCTGCCAGTAGTGGGCGATGGTGATGAGCTCGGCAAGGCCGTTCATCTGCATCGCTCCATCGCCGACCAGGGCGATCGCCGGCCGGTCCGGGTGGGCCCACTTGGCGCCGATGACGTACGGGACCCCCGGGCCCATCGTGGCCAGCGTGCCCGACAGCGAGCCGAGGATGTCGCCGTGAAAGCGCAGGTTGCGGGCGTACCAGTTGGCCGCGCTGCCGGAGTCGGCGGCGACCATGGCGTTCGTCGGCAGGCGGGTCGAGAGCTCGGAGAAGATCCGCATCGGGTTGACCGGCTTCGCGTCGTTGAGCGCCCACCGGTCGACGGTCTGCCACCAGTCCTCGACGTTGCCCTCGATCTCCTCGCGCCAGGACCGGTCCTCCTTGCGCTGCAGCAGCGGGATGAGGGCCCGGAGCGTGGCCCTGGCGTCGCCGACGAGGTTGAGCTCGTAGGGATAGCGCATCCCGATCCAGGCCTCGGAGCGGTCGATCTGCACCGCCCGGGCCTGGTCGAGCGGTGGCATGAACTGGGTGTAGGGGAAGTTGGACCCGACGGTGAGCAGGGTGTCGCAGCCCATCATCAGGTCGTAGGACGCGGTGGTGCCGAGCAGGCCGATGGACCCGGTCACCCACGGCAGGGTGTCGGGCAGCACGTCCTTGCCGAGCAGCGCCTTGGCTGCGCCGGCGCCGAGCAGGTCGGCGACCTCGGTGAGCTCGGCCTCGCAGCCCCGCGCTCCCTGCCCGACGAGCATGGCGACCTTCTCGCCGGCGTTGAGCAGGTCGGCGGCGCGGCGCACCGCCTCGTCGTCGGGGCACACGGTGGCTCGTGCGGTGCCGACGCTCGAGGGCACCATCTTGAAGGCGTGACCTGGTGGGGCGTACTCGAGCTCGAGGACGTCGGACGGGAAGATGATGCAGGTGGGGGCACTCTTGGCCCGGGCGACCCGGATGGCGCGGTCGATGAGGTTGGGCAGCTGCTCTGGCACGGTGCACATCTGGACGTAGTTGGAGCAGACGTCCTTGAAGAGGGTCAGTAGGTCGACCTCCTGCTGGTAGGAGCCACCCATCGCGCTGCGTGCCGTCTGGCCGACGATCGCGACGACCGGCACGTGGTCGAGCTTGGCGTCGTAGAGGCCGTTGAGCAGGTGGATCGCGCCGGGGCCGCTCGTCGCGACGCAGACGCCCACGCGGCCGGAGAACTTGGCGTAGCCGACGGCCTCGAAGGCAGCCATCTCCTCGTGGCGCGCCTGCACGAACTGGGGGTGGTCGCCCGCCCGTCCCCAGGCGGCGAGCAGGCCGTTGATGCCGTCCCCCGGGAAGCCGAAGACCTGGCGCACATCCCACTCGCGGAGGCGGGAGAGGACCACGTCGGCAACCTGCTGGGCCATGTCGATCTCCTTTGTCATCGGTTGTCGACGAGCGGGGACCGGTTGCGGTCCGACCCGCGGCTCGCCTGGTGCGAACCCTCCGCCGGCGGCGTCCAGCGAGAAGACCCACTCCCTTTCTACGCCGCCACAGTTGCGATCCGCAAGAGTTGCGCTGCGTAAGAGACGCCGGTAGAACAGAGGTGTGCCGCATCGCCCCGCTGCCGCTCGTCCACGGCCGACTGGCCCCAGCACCACGTCGTCACCGAGCACCTCGTCGTCCGTCTCCGACACGGAGGTCGACGCGGTCCTCGGTGCGTGCCGGGTCCTCGTGGCGATCACCGCCCGGTCGATGGCCGCGACCTCCGAGGTCAACGACCTGCTGCACCTGCGTGCCCTCGTGGTGCTGTCGAGCCGTATGCCGCTGTCTCTGGGTGAGCTGGCCGACGCGGTCGGCATCCACCTGACGCGTGCCAGCCGGCTGTGCGACCGGCTGGTGGCGCGAGGGCTCGTCGACCGGGCCGATGACCCCCTCAACCGCCGTCAGCTCATGCTGCGGCTCACGCCCGCCGGGGGCGAGGTCGTCGAGGCCGTCACGCGCGAACGTGCCCGGGAGATCCGGCCCATCCTGGGACGGATGAGCGACGAAGGTCGCCGAGACCTGCTCCGCTCGCTAGGCGAGTTCGCCCAGGCTGCAGGGGGTTTCGCGGAGGAGGACCTCCTGGCCCTGGGCTGGAAGCCCTAGCGGAGGCCGGTACCTCCGCAGAACCCGCGTGTACTTCCCGTCCGCTGTCTGCTTGTTGTCCCACGGCACGTCGCGTTCTGCCACATCCACGCGTGCGCCAGCTCGTGCAGCATCCTCAACCGCTGGAACGGCGTCCCGGTGCGGACGTACGCGCGTCCCGTGGTTCCCGTCTCGATGGCGTCGAACCTTCCCGCCAGGAAGCTGGACAGCGCAGCCGGCCCTCGATCGGCTCCACCTCGATGCAGCTCAGCACCGGGAGCTGGTCAGCAGGGGCGAGCGACAGCGCCGCGATGGGCCCAGCACCGCGGCCCCGTGCCGCGCTCGGCGTCGTCCACCATGACCTCGCATGAGAGGACCGTGCAGCCTCGCCCGTCGCTGCACGTAGGAGCGAAGGTCGCGTCGACATCAGCCTCGGCCTCGGCCTCGAGAGAGCATCGGTCCCGTCAGCACGGTGGGCGGCCGAAAGACGATGAGTTGGTGCAATCGCGCCCGCCGCGAAAGGTGGCGTTCTACCGTGGAGACACAACCGCGGCGTTCGCGCGTCGGCGGGTGTAGTCGGGGGACTTCGTTGCATTGGGGTTCGACATGACGACATCGACGACGCCGCTCGCGGCCTCGGACCAGCTGCTGACTCCCGCGGAGGTCGCTGCGCTCTTCCGGGTGGACCCGAAGACGGTCACCCGCTGGGCGAAGGCAGGCCGTCTCGAGGCGGTCCGCACTCTGGGCGGTCACCGGCGGTTCCACGCCGCGCAGGTGTACGCGCTCCTGGATCAGTCCGCCGGCGTGTAGCGCAGCCCGGCCGGCGCCTCGCTCGGCCTGGCTGCTCCTTCGCGAGGTCGTGCAGCATCGACCGGCACGGCATGCCGCCATCCCTCCAGGGGCCGTTGCGGCGCAGGTTCGTCTTCAACCGGGTCTGCTTTCCATGCAGACACTTCCCGGGACCCGCCTCTGGCTCAGCCCAGGACGTCGAACTGTGATCGGACCGGACTCCGTCCGGGCTGCTCCGCCGGTTCGCGTTGGCCGCCACGTTGAGCGGCGGCTCCGGCGAGGACAACAAGTGCGATGCCGCCGATTTGGGCCGCTGACGGTTGCTGGTGGAGGACCAGAAGCCCGAGCACCACACCGATCGCCGGCTCGAGTGCCATGAGCGTGCCGAAGGCGAGATGGGTCATGCGACGCAAGGCCAGCAGCTCCAGCGCGTAGGGCATCACCGGAAGGAGGAGGGCCAGACCCGCGGTGGCGACGACGACGTGGAAGGTCAGCTGCCCGGCAGCTTGCGGAACGCCCACGGCCGCTGCGGTGGCTGCGGCGACAGGGACGGTCATGGACAGGCCGCTCAGTCCAGAGAATCGGTCGCCGAGGCGCTGCGTCAGCAGGATGTAGGCAGCCCACCCCACCGCAGCCAGTGCCGCGAAGACGATGCCGGCGGCATCGACGTCACCGCGCCAGGGCTCGGTCAGGAGCACCACCCCCGCGAGAGCGAGGGCGGGCCAGGTCAGCGCCCGGCGGGAGTGGCTGCGGACGGCGGCGACGGTGAGCGGACCGAGGAACTCGATCGCCACCGACGTGCCGAGGGGGATTCGCTCGATGGCGGCCAGGAAGCTGGTGGTCTGCAGGCCGGTGGTGACACCGAGCCCGAGGACGACCGGGATGTCGGTGCGGCGCAGCGTCCGCAGTGGTGGCCGAGCGATGGCGAGGAAGACCATGGCCCCGATCGTGAGGCGCAACCAGGCAGTACCGGCGGGTCCGATGGAGTCGATGACGCCGAGCGACAAGGCGGAGCCCAACTGCACCGACAGCATGGCGGCCACGGCGAGTGTCCATGCTGGTACGACCGGGCGGGAGGTCATTCGGGTAGCCGTCCGTCCCCGTAGGTGGCTTTGACCTCGCTGATGACGATGCGGTACCCGTCGTACCAGCGATGGACCTGCCCCTTGGCTTCGCGGTGGGTGGGGAACGTGGCCAGGTGCGCGACCGACTCCTGGTCGGTGAAGTAGTACGTCGCGTTCACCAGGCCCTGTTCTGGATCGTGCCAGGTCTCGATCTTGAGGAATCCGGGCAGGCCGCGGGCGTACTCCTCGATCCGTCTGTCGAGGTCGTGGAAGTCGTCGTCGTACGTGCCGGGCTTGAAGATGAACTGGCAGCAGATCACGAGATCTCCGGGTGGGGCGCGGGGCGGGTGGTGATGTCGGTGATGAGCCGCTCCATGACCCGCACGTCCGGCCCCATGGACCGCAGGTGCTCGGCGAGCGCTTCGCCGGCGGCTTTCAACTGACTGTCGGTGGCGGGTTCGAGCCCGTCGAGGATGAACAAGGCGGTGGTGGTGTCGTCCCGCAGCGCGGTACGGCGACCCTGTCGCCAGTTCCAGCGGCGGCAGGTCACGCCGATGTCATCGCACCAGACGACCTCACCAACCTCGGGGTGCTCGATGACTGCCTGGCCGTCGGCCACGGTGTCGAACGGTTCACTGCCGGTGGCTCGGAGGAGCCTCGGGCTGCCGACATACCGATCGAGGTCCTCGCCGCCGATGGGCACCTGGTGCAGCACCGAAATGGCGTTGTACAGGTCGGTGAGCCTGTTCACGCGCGGCAAGCCCGCCGCGGCACGTCGGGTCAGGGCTTCGAGGCTGTTGCGTGTGCGTTGCGGTTTGGCGCCGAACGCCTGGTACGCCTCCCGCCAAGCCGATACGTGCGGGAGCCCCTCCACGGGGCCGACTGCCAGCTGGGCGGTGGCCGCCTCTTCGGCGCGACGCAGCAGCGCGTCACTTCGCTCGTCACTGGGCGCCGGGGTGATGCCCTCCGCGACCAGAAGCAGCGCACGGTAGTCGGGCCGTAGGTCGAAGACATCGGCACCGACGACGGCGCCGGTGAGCAGAGCCGCTGTGGCGTGGCGGTCAGCCATGCGACTCCTCCCCGTGCGACCCCGACCCGACGCCGGGCTCGAACACCGCCAAAGAGAAGTGCGCGACCGCCTGGCCCTCGTTCGCGTACGCGTGGTCGACGTCTCCGGGGAACGACACGGCGTCACCGGCGGCCAGGGCGTGGCGCTGGTCTGCCACGGTCAGCGTGACGGTCCCGGCCCGGACCTGGAGAAGCTCCTTGGTCCCGGCCACGTGCGCCTCGCTCTCATGAGAGTCCCCGACCCCCAAGGTCCAGTCCCACAACTCCGCCACATCGGGAGGCTGCGTGCCCGCAACCAACAGCCCCCGGCCACCGTGCTCGCCACTCCAGAGGGCCGCCCCGTGACCCGCGCGGGTCACCGTCACCGGCTTGGGAGCCGGCGGCGCGACGAGGGCGGGCAGACCCATGCCCAACGCGTCACTGATACGCAGCAGGGTCCCGACGCTGGGGTTCGCCGTCCCTTGCTCCACGTTCACCACGGCGCGACGGCTCACCCCGGCGGAGGTGGCCATCTGGTCCAACGTCCAGCCCCGCGTCTGCCGCTCATGCCTGACCCTCGCGCCGATCGCAGCAGCCAGGCCCGCGGTTTGCTCATCCATAAGTGCATTGTACTGCACTGCAAGTGCATCTTCTCGCCCGAAATGCTCCCTGCTGTTGTGGTGTTGGTGTTGCCCGGGAGTCACAGGCCCGGTGCCGCCCGACTGTTGAAGCCACATCCCCGCGGCCATGGCTACGGTTCGGCGCCGCCGGGCCTATGTCAGAACGGCTGGTCACTGCTGCGCTCGACATGCTGCGGCCCATCGCCTCCGACCTGCTCGGCCGCGCAGGCGCGATCCAGCGCGCCCACCGATTTGGACTCTTCCCTTACGTGAGGGTAGGGTCGCGACACGTCGACCTACCCCGAGGAGTGCTGTGACCGAGGCGCGAACGCCCATCGATCTGATTCAGATCGGCGACGTCGCCGACCGCACCGGCTTGAGCCTTCGCACCATCCGGCACTACGAGGAGGTCGGGCTGCTGCCTGAGCCGCAGCGCAGCCCCGGCGGCTTCCGGCTCTACAGCGACGAGGCTGTCGAGCGGCTGCTCCTCATCAAGCGGATGAAGCCGCTCGATTTCACGCTCGAGGAGATGCGCGACCTCATTGACATCCGAGACCGACTCGCCAACACGCGCCTCTCCCGCACGACGCGACGTGAGCTCACCGAGCGGCTGCGCACCTACCACTCGCTCGTCGAGCACAAGCTCGGTCGCCTTCGCGAGCGCGTCGAGAACGCCGAGACCTTCGCGTCCCAGCTGCGCGACGAGGCCCGGCTGCCCGACTGAACGGGCTGGCTGACCGGCCCATGGGCCCACAGCCGGCCTATGCCGGACGATCTCGGACAGTGCCGTCCCATCATGCCCACGGCCGATGACGTATGCCGTGGCGCCAGACGTTCCTGCCGCGACGCCGCGGCCCCCAGCCCCAGACCGCCAGACCGCCAGACCGCCAGGAGATTCCCCATGAACACGACACCCGGCGCCGCGCCGGACCTCGATCCGGCCCTGCCGCTCGACCCGCCGACCTCGCACCGCCCGCTCGGCTCGGACGTGCCCTTCCCACACGAGCGCGACGTCACGTCGGTGCGTGCCGCGCTGCGATCCCCGAAGCGGCTGCGCATCGAGGTGCTCGGCGGCCTCGTCGTCGCCCTGGCGCTGATCCCCGAGGCCATCTCCTTCTCGATCATCGCCGGCGTCGACCCGCGCGTCGGCCTCTTCGCGTCGTTCACGATGGCGGTCAGCATCGCCTTCCTCGGCGGCCGGCCCGCGATGATCTCCGCCGCCACCGGCGCAGTCGCCCTCGTCATCGCCCCGGTCGTCCGCGAGCACGGCATGGACTACCTCATCGCCACTGTCATCCTCGCCGGTGTCATCCAGGTGATCCTCGGCGTGCTCGGCGTCGCCAAGCTCATGCGGTTCATCCCGCGCTCGGTCATGGTCGGCTTCGTCAACGCCCTCGCGATCCTCATCTTCCTGGCCCAGGTCCCGCACCTCGTCGGTGTCTCATGGGTCGTCTACCCACTCGTCGCCGTCGGCATCGCCATCATGGTGCTGCTGCCCAAGCTGACCAATGCCGTCCCGGCGCCACTCGTCGCGATCGTCGCCCTCACCGTCTTCACCGTCGCCGCGTCCGTCGCCGTCCCGACCGTCGGCGACGAGGGCAAGCTCCCCGAGAGCCTGCCCAGCCTCTTCTTCCCGAACGTCCCACTGAACCTCGAGACCCTGTCGATCATCGGCCCGTTCGCGCTCGCCATGGCCCTCGTGGGACTCATGGAGTCGCTCATGACGGCCAAGCTCGTCGATGACGTCACCGACACCCACTCCTCGAAGACCCGTGAGGCCTGGGGTCAGGGCGCCGCGAACCTCGTCACCGGCTTCTTCGGCGGCATGGGCGGCTGCGCCATGATCGGCCAGACGATGATCAACGTGAAGGCCTCCGGTGCCCGCACCCGCATCTCGACCTTCCTCGCCGGCACCTTCCTGCTCATCCTTGTCGTCGGCCTCGGTGACGTCGTCGCGATCATCCCGATGGCAGCGCTCGTTGCCGTGATGATCATGGTGTCGGTCGGGACGATGGACTGGCACAGCATCCAGCCCGCCACGCTGCGCCGGATGCCCAAGAGCGAGACCCTCGTCATGCTCGCCACCGTCGCGGTCGTCGTGGCCACCCACAACCTCGCCATCGGCGTGATCGTCGGCGTCCTCATGGCCATGGTCATGTTCGCCCGGCGCGTCGCCCACTTCACCCACGTGATCGACGTGGCCCACCCCGACGAGAACACCCGCGTGTACGCCGTCGAGGGCGAGCTCTTCTTCGCCTCCAGCAACGACCTCATCACCCAGTTCGACTACGTCGGCGACCCAGCCACCATCGTCATCGACCTGTCCCGCTCGCACATCTGGGATGCCTCGACCGTGGCCACTCTCGACGCCATCACCCAGAAGTACGCCGCCAAGGGCAAGACCGTGAGCATCACCGGCCTCAACCACTCCAGCCAGGAACGCCACGATCGGCTCGCCGGGCACCTCGCCGGCGGGCACTGACAGCCCTAGACCGCCCGGCCCGCCCCCCCCGGACCCGGGTAGGTGGTCCGCGCGACAACACCTCCTGCCGAGCCGAAGCGGCCGATAGGCTGAGGACCCAGGTGTGCCGGGAAGTCTGGTCGGCGAACTCCACAGCCGACCCCGCCGCACTCGTGTCCTTGTGACCGGCTCGGCGGACCGACTCGCGAAGGACCCGCATGCCTGACACGCCCAGCCCGGACCCGACCGCCGACATGACCCCCGAGGTGACGCCCGACCCGACGCCCGGGCAACCGCTGGTGCCCGCAGGAGCGGCCCGGTCGGCGCGGTCGTCGCTGTTCGGGCGGGGCAGCTGGCCGGAGGTCTCGCGAATCAGCGAGATCCTGCGCCGAGAGACCGTCGGCGGGGCACTTCTGCTGGCCGCGACCGTGATCGCCCTGGTGTGGGCCAACTCGCCGTGGGCCGCCGCCTACGACGCGCTCCGAAACTTCACCTTCGGGCCGCAGATCCTGCACCTGCACCTGACTGTGAGCGCCTGGGCCGCGGACGGGCTGCTGGCGATCTTCTTCTTCGTCGCCGGACTTGAGCTCAAACGCGAGTTCGTCGCCGGCGATCTGCGCGACCGGCGCAAGGCCGCCCTTCCCGTCGTCGCAGCCCTGGGCGGCATGCTCGGTCCCGCGCTGATCTTCGTGGCCGTCAACGCCGGCACCGGCGGCGACGCGCTGCAGGGCTGGGCCATCCCCACCGCCACCGACATTGCGTTCGCCCTTGCCGTGCTGGCCGTCATCAGCACCCACCTCCCAGCCGCGCTGCGCACCTTCCTGCTGACCCTGGCCGTCGTCGATGACCTCTTCGCGATCACCATCATCGCGCTCTTCTACACCCGTGAGCTGCACCCGCTGTACCTGCTCGCCGCCTTGGCTCCGCTCGTGGCCTTCACCGTGCTGGTCCAGCGGCGGGTCCGGTCCTGGTGGCTGCTCCTCCCCCTCGCCGGCCTGACGTGGGCGCTGGTGCACGCCTCCGGGGTCCACGCCACCGTCGCCGGGGTGCTGCTCGGCTTCGCCGTGCCCGTCGTCCGCAGCCGCGCCGCGGGCGGACCGGAGGCAGGACCCGGCCTGGCGGAGCACTTCGAGCACCGGTTCCGTCCGATCTCCTCCGGCATCGCCGTCCCGGTGTTCGCCCTCCTCGCCGCGGGGGTCACCGTAGGCGGCTTGACCGGGTTCGTCGAGTCGCTCAGCGACCGGGTCGCCATCGGCATCGTCGTCGGGCTCGTCGCCGGCAAGGCGCTCGGCATCTTCGCCGCCACCTACGTGATGGCACGCTTCACCCGCGCCAGCCTCGACCAGAACCTGCGCTGGATCGACGTTTTCGGCCTGGCCGTCCTTGCCGGAGTGGGGTTCACCGTCTCCCTGCTCATCGGCGAGCTCGCGTTCGGCGCCGGCAGCGTCCGGGACGCCCACGTCAAGGTCGGCGTGCTGACCGGCTCGCTCCTCGCCGCACTCTTGGCCGCCGCCATCCTGCGCAGCCGCAACCGCGCCTATCGCCGGGCGTGCGAAGAGGAGGAGGCCGACACCGACCGCGACGGCATCCCCGACGTCTACGAGGACACCGCGCAACGCTGAGCCCGAGACCGGTGCCTACCCAGGCCAGCGCGTTTCGATGTACACGGGCTACCCGCTCAAAGCCACTCGGCTCCTCTGATCGGAGTGAGGCGTCTACCTGACATGCCGCGGTCAGGACGGGACGGTGAACGATGGAGCCGAACGGTCGTGCCGATGAGCGCGCTTGTGCTGGAGCGTTCGCTGTTCTCCGCACTGGACGTGTTCGCGCGAGACTGTCTCATGACCATCAACGGCCAGCCGATCGACCGGCAGCGCATCCACGACGGACTAGAGAGAACGCGCGCCGACCTGCACGCCGTCGTCGCCCACGCCACTCCGGTCGAGCTCCGTCGCCGCACCCGAGGAACCAGGTGGACGAACGGCCAGCTGCTCTGGCACATGACGTTCGGCTACCTGATCGTGCGCCGACTCCTCCCGCTGGTCCGGCTCTTCGGCCACCTGCCAGACCGGTTCACTCGCACCTTCGCCAGCGCGCTCAACGCGGCCACCGGACCGTTCCACCACATCAACTATCTCGGCGCTGTGGGCGGCGCCCTCCTCTTCCGTGGTCCGCGGCTGACTGCGCAACTCGACCGAACCATTGCCCAGCTTCACCGCCGGCTCGACGCCGAGGCCGACCGGGCGCTCGATCGCGGCATGCACTTTCCCGTCGGGTGGGACCCCTTCTTCCGCGACTCCATGACGCTCGCCGAGGTCTACGCCTACGGCACCCAGCACTACGACTTTCACCGAAGCCAGCTCACCCTCGAGCGCTTCTGAGGGCGGCATCACCCCCACCCTGCCGAGCGACTTCCTCCGTGATCAGGCAAGGCACCCGGGCTCACTCGTCGATGGCTCCGGCACCCCTGTCGACCTACAACCCCAGACCCAGGACAGGCGAAGGCGACGCCCTCAAAGACCCAGTCGCCTCGGGAGCCGACGTGCCGCGTGCGCGAGCGGCGGGAATGCTGTTGTGCCGAAGCTGCGGAGCGGCAGCGTTGTCCAGCCCAGGTCTCTGCTTGAGCCGGCCGCACGGCGCGCCCGGACGGACGTCTGCGCCCTGCGATCACCGTGCGGAAGGCGGGTGGCACGTCGTGCTCGAGCACTCGCGGTGGGACGATCGATGGGTGCATCGGGCGCAGGAATCAGGCGTGGCGGCAGACGTTCGGAGAAAGGGGAGGCTTCCGCGACCGCTCAGTAGCTTCATCGGCAGGGAGAACCTTCTCGCCGACGCACAACGGCTCATGGGCGAGCATCGGCTACTCACGCTCACCGGGGCGGGCGGCAGCGGCAAGACCCGCATGGCCATCGAGCTCGCTACCAGAGTCGGCGGCCGTTTCCCCGACGGCATTCATTTCGTGGCGCTTGCTGCCGTCGACGAACCAACCCTCATCCCGTCCTCGATCGCGCAGTGCCTCGGGCTCGCCGACTCACATGACGTCCCGCTCGTTGAGCACGTCGGTGACCACCTGCGCGGCCGCTTGGTCCTGCTCATCCTCGACAACGTCGAGCAGGTGATGGCGGGGGCTCCGCTCATCGCCGCCTTGATCGCCGCAACCGACACGCTGCACGTCCTCGTGACGAGCCGGTCGTCGCTGCACCTCGACGGCGAGCAGGAGCTCCCGGTCGGCCCTCTGGAGTTGCCGCCGTCTGGCGCCGAGCCGTCACCGGCGTCACTCGCCCAGTGGGAGTCGACCGCGCTGTTCCTGGACAGAGCCCGGGCTGTAGCACCGGACTTCCTGCGAGGCACGGACGAGGCCGCCGCGGTCGTCCAGATCGTCCGGCGCCTGGACGGCCTTCCTCTGGCCATCGAGCTGGCAGCAGCGCGGGTGAAGGAGCTTCCCCTCGCGAGCATCTTTGACCGACTGGACGGCTCGCTGGGTCTACTCGTGGGCGGGCACCGCGACGCGCCTGCTCGACACCAGACGCTGCGGGCCACGCTCACGTGGAGCTTCGACCTGCTCGGCGAGAACGCGCGTCAGCTCCTGACCATGATGGGGGCGTTCCGCGGGGGCGCCGCCCTGACCGACCTGGAGCGGGTCTGCGGGTCGGTCCACCCTGAGCTGCCGGTGCTTGAGGCGGTGGGGCAGCTCGTCGACCACCACCTCCTCCGGCTGCAGCCGGACCCCACGGATCCGACGGAGCCGCGCTACACGATGCTGGAGGCGGTCCGCGAGCTCGCCGTCGAGCGGCTGAACGGGTCGGAGGACGCTCAGCCGGCCCGTCGGGCGCATTCGAGGGTGTTCGCGGAGCTGGCGGCGCAGGTCGAGAGGCCGCCGATCTGGCCGGCCCCGGGCCTGATGGCGCGGCTCGACCGCGACCATGACAACCTCCGGGCTGCCCTCGACTGGCTCCAGGCGCACGACCCCACCGCAGCGCTCGCCACGGCGGCGCACCTCACGGGGTACTGGTCGGTGCGCGGTCACTTCGGCGAGGGCCGACGGCGGCTGGCCACCCTGCTTGGTTCCCCCCACGCGGGCAGCCCCGAACGAGCAGCAGCACTCAGGAGTGCGGCTTGGCTGGCGATGGACCAGGGCGACCTCGAGGCCGCGATAGCTGCAGTCGACGAGGCCCTCATTCTTTCCCGCGTCCTCGGTGACCGCGTCGAGGAGGGTGCCGCCCTGCTGACACGTGGCCGCGCCGCCCTCGGCGGACTGGACCTGCTGGCCGGTGGCGACGACGTCGAGGCCGCCCACCGGGTGCTCTCCGCGGCAGGCGACGCCAAGGGCGCTGCCGCCGCACTATTCCTCAGTGGACTGGCCCCGCAGTTCACCGGTGACCTGGCCGCCGCGTGCTCACGGTACGACGCCGCCGTGCAACGCTGCGCCGAGCTGGGCCTGACGACCGTCAGGGCGCGCACCCTCCAACTGCTCGGCCTTGCTCGGGTGCAGGCCGGGGAGGTGCGCGAGGCCCGGGACGCCCTCGCCGAGGGCGTCCCGATCGTGGTCGAGAGCGGGGACCGGTTCGGAATCGCCGTCGGCCTCGGCGGCCTCGTCGGCTTGGCCGCGGTCAGCGCCCGTCCGCGCCTCGCCCTGCGCCTGGCAGGGGCGCTGGACGAGTTCGTACACGCCCACCAGGTCGTGCCGCCTCGGCCGCTGCACGACCTGACGGAGCGTCTGCTGGAGCCGGCGCGCCTCGCGGTCGGCCCCGCCGCCGAGGCGGTGCGCGCCGAGGGCCGCCGGCTCTCGGTGGCTGACGCCTTGGCCGCCGCCCTCTCCGACGAGAAGGAGCAACGTTGGGGCGCTCGTTCCGGGACCGCGCTCACCGGGCGCGAGACCGAGGTTGCCGGGCTCCTGGCAAGCGGACTGACGAACCGCGAGATCGCCGCTCGTCTCGTCCTCTCGGTGCGCACGGTCGAAGCCCACGTCGACCGGGTTCTCACCAAGCTCGGCTTTCACTCGCGCACCCAGCTGGCCGTCTGGGCACACGAGACCGGCGTCCTGGCGCAGCCGCGCGGCTCGGAAGCACCGGATAGGTAGGCAAGTAGGTAGTCCTTCGGACGACGGGGCTTGGCTGCGCCCGCATGGTGGCTGCATGGACACCACCCGAAGCTCCACCGACTACGACGTGCTCGTCGTCGGAGCCGGCCCGACCGGCCTCACCCTCGCCATCCAGCTCCTCGCCAGAGGCGTCTCCACCCGTCTCATCGAGCGAGACGTCGGGCTGCCGCACCTCAGCCGCGCAATCGGCATCCAGGCCCGCACCATGGAGACGCTTGAGACCATGGGCATCCTCGACCGATTCCTCGAGGTAGGCCACCGGGTCCGCGGAATCCGCGTCCAGCGGGGTACTCGCGAACTGGCCGTCGTCGACATGGCTCACAACGGCTCCCGGTACGACTTCATCCTCCATCTCCCGCAGGAACGAACCGAGGCCCTGTTGCGTGAGCGGCTCGCCCAGCTCGGAGGCGAGATCGAGTACGGGGTGGAGCTGGTCTCCTTCACCGATGAGGATCGTCAGGTCACTGCGACCCTGCGTCACCGCAGCGGACACCCCCACGTCCACCACGCCGTAACAGCGGCGTACCTGGTCGGCTGCGACGGAGCGCACAGCACGGTCCGACACCTGCTGGGAGCGCCATTCGTCGGCCAGCCGCACCCGTTCGACTGGCTGCTCGCCGACACGCGGGTGGACTGGGACGGCCCTGCTGACCTGGTCCACGTCTTCGCTCGGGCAGAGGGGGCGCCCTTGCTCTGCGTGCCGATCACCCCCGACCTCTGGCGCCTCTCCCTGCCCATGCCGGGTCCCCGTGACGGCAGGCCGCCGACGCTCGAGGAGGTCCAGGCGCTGGTCGACGTGCGGTCACCTCGACCCCTGACCCTTCACGACCCGGAGACGCTGACCAGCTTCCGCTGCCAGCTCCGCTCAACCACCGCGTACCGCACCGGGCGCGTGCTGCTTGCGGGTGATGCCGTGCACATCCACTCCCCCGCTGGCGGGCAGGGCATGAACACCGGAATGCAGGACGCCACCAACCTCGCGTGGAAGCTCGCCCTCGTCCTGGACCGTCACGCGCCAGACAGACTCCTCGACAGCTACGGCCTCGAGCGCGGCCCCGTCGCCCGGGAGGTGCTCGCCTTCACGGAGGCATTCGTCAAGTTCGGCACCGCCCCCCGGTCGGCCGCTCGCGCGATGCGCGACGCTCTGCTTCCCGCGCTGCGGCTTCCGGCCGCACAACGCCGCCTCGCCGGCCGCACAGCACAGACCTCCATCGCCTACCGGGAGAGCCCACTCAACCGTCCCAGCCGCGTGGTGGGCCTCCCTCGCGCCGGCGACCGCATGCCAGACCTCGCAGTGCGCACCGTCCAAGGCGCGACAACCCTGTACGTCGCCCTGCGCGGCGGCCGGCACGTCCTGGTCGACGGAACGAGGGCCGAGAGGCCTTGCGCGCCACTAGAACTGGGCGGCATGGTCGACGTGGTCACCGCACGTCTGCCCCGGAGCGCGATGGTGCTCGTCCGCCCAGACGGCTACGTGGCCTCAGTGGACACCAGACTCGGGCCCGCGGAGCTCCTCGCGTACCTGCCGGCCGGCCGCAAGCCCCTTCCGGCCCCAGAACTTGAGGCCCATGGCAGGTGAGCGCGATCGCGCCGCGGGCCGCGGCATACGGCAGCGCGTCGTATGCGGTTGGACCCGCCTCCGCCCAGAGGTGGCTCAAGGGTGCGCGGCGGCTCGAGGCCGCGGCCACACTTCAGCATGGCGCACTGGTCGCACTGGTCGCCGGACGACGAAACATACTCACGTCAGCCGCTTTCCGGCGCAACCGTCAGGCGGGGTGCCGGACCGCGTGGCGCACGTAGACCACGCCGTTGTCGAATCGTCGGTGGTCAAGCAGTTCGAGGTCGAGCCGCACGCCTCGGGGCAGCGCCGGCTTGCCGCCGCCGACCAGGACCGGGCACAGCAGCAGCACGCACTCGTCGACGAGGCCGTGCCGGAAGGCCTCGGCGGCGATCCCCGCGCCTCCGATGCTCAGGTTCGAGGCGGAGGTCTCCTTGAGCCGCCGTACCGCCTCGGGTTCGAACTGCCGCTCGATCCTCGTGCGCGCGGTCGACACGTCGGTAAGCGAGGTGGAGTAGACGACCTTGTCGGCGTCACGCCAGATCTCGGCGTACTCGCGGACCACGGGGGGCTCGTCCGTCAGCCAGTCGTCGCTCTCCCAGACACGCATCATCTCGTACATGCGTCGCCCGTAGAGCGACGTGCCGACGTGCCGCTCGTGCTCGTTCCAGAACGCGTGCACCTCCTCGTCCGGCACGGACCAGTCGAACGAACCCGTCTCGTCCTCGAGGAAACCGTCGAGCGAGACGTTGGCCGCGTATATCAACTTGCCCATGGAGCCCTCCGCCCAGACGCGAGCAACTTGCGACGTCACACAGGCACAGTCAACAGCATCGACTTGCGGATCGATGAGCCCACCGCGAAGAGAAGGTGCAAAGTGGCCACCGTCGACGGAAGGTGATCTGTACCGTCGCCGGCTCATGCCGCCGAGCGAGCGCGTTGTCGTCCCTGACATGCGGACATGGATGACCACGCAGACTGGCCGAGCGACGCTCGCTGTGGCAGAGCCTTCGTTCAGGCGCTCGCGGCCGCCTCCATCGCGCGCTCGACCGCGCTCGGGAAACGAGTCTCGAAGTCGAGCACGCCCACCCAGTCGGGCGTGACGAAGATCCGGGTCATGTGGGCCGTGATTGCCCGCAGGTTGCCCAACCATGCCTGCGCCGGCTCCTCAGCGAGGCTGCGTATGCACATGGCCTCGTACTCGGGCGCCAGCCCGTCGACGGTGTCCATCCGGATAGACCCACGGATCTGCAGCACCTTGTAGGGCATCTCGTCCGTGTCGAGCGACACTGCGACTCGGGCGCCATCGCGTAAGGCCTTCATCTTCGGTGAGTCCGGGGGTGTGCCGAAGACAATCTCCTTCCCGGTCCAGTGGAACCAGATGGGCACGACGCGTGGAGTCCCGTCCGTCCACTGGTAGGCCAGCCGTGCGGGCCGCGGAGACTGGAGCAGCCGCTGCGCGGCCGCCAGACGTCAGTGCAGATCCCCTCTTCCCGGTAGGACTCGCGCAGCGCTGCTGCGTCGACCTCCTCCCCGCGCTGGAGACGTCGACCACGCTCTGTCCGCTTTCTGCCGCGCTCCGGCGGGCGTCCAAGCGGCGAGCTGGCAGGACCAGTGCCGAAAACACAAGTCGTCCGCGCGCTTTGGTACGTCGTGATTTCGTGCGATCGATGTGCGATTAGGCAGCGGATGCAGGTAAGGAGAGCGGCCACCGTGCGAGGCCTGCGGCCGCGTTCCTGCAGGTCAGAGGCTGTTCTCGGCCGTCGCCACCACCTGTTGTCACTTAACAGGTGGTCTGTGAGACCCCACAGGACCCGGGCTCACTTGTGTACCAAGCGAATACGAGCTGGCGAGGGGACTCGAACCCCTAACCGCCTGTTTACAAGACAGGTGCGCTACCAATTGCGCCACGCCAGCGGGCCCCCGGCACGAGCGTCGAGGACGGGCGAAAGCGTAACCGAGCCCGGCGGCATCCGCCCAACCCGGCAGAGCCGGGAACGAGGAGGACGGCCCCGCGCGAGTCCAGGGGTTGGTCGCGCGAGGCCGTCCGGCTCAGTTCTGCCAGAGACTCAGGGCAGACGCAGAGTCTGGCCGACGAAGATGAGGTTCGGGTTGGTGACCCGGGCTCCGTTGGCCTTCCAGAGGGCCTTCCAGCCGCCGGCCACGTGGTAGCGAGCCGCCAGCTCGCCGAGGGTGTCACCCTTGCGGACCGTGATCGCGGCTCCCTTGGCGGTGTTGCGTGCCGTGGTGCGTGCCGTGGACGTCCTGGTGGGCTTCGCGGTCGGCTTGGCCGCGTAGGTCTTCTTCTTGTCGACCTTCTTGGTCGTGAGCGGCTTGCGGGCCGTCGAGCGAGACACCGGGGCTGCGGTGGCGCCGCCGTTGGAGCGCGTCAGGCCGGCACGCTGTGAGCACACGGGCCAGGCGCCCGGACCCTGCGAGGCGAGCACGCGCTGGGCAATGGCGATCTGCTCGCCCCTGGAGGCGAGGTCAGCGCGCGGCGCGTAGGCCGAACCGCCGTAGCCGCGCCAGGTGCTCTGCACGAACTGCAGGCCCCCGTAGAAGCCGTTGCCGGTGTTGATGTGCCAGTTGCCGCTCGACTCACACTGTGCGACGCGGTCCCAGACCGAGGAGGCCTTGGCCGAGCCTGCGGTGGCGATGCCGCCGACGATGGTTGCGGCTCCAGCGATTCCGACTCCGGCGATGCGCTGCTTGGTCGAGATCTTCTTCGCCGCGGCATGCTTGGACAGGTAGTGCATGGGAGTTCCTTCCTGACGTGCGCCTGCGGGGTTAGCTGTCGGGTTGGGACGTCAGGTGCCCCGTCGCGGATGCGACTTCACCCCAAGGCCAGGTCTCGTCCTCTTTGGACATGCGCTACAACACACATGCACTCACTGGCCACACTGGGTCCCCCGTCCTCGCCCGGCCCACGGGTGTGGGCTACTTCCCTGGCTGGCGAGGCTCGGCGCGCTCAGGGAACGGATTCAATGGGTGTCCATGTGAAATTGTGGTGCGTTCGTGTGGAGCCGGACGCGACGAAGCGACCCGGGAGTCAGAAGCTCATCTCCCGTTCGACCCGAAAGTCGAGGCCGCCGAGCACAGACGGTACGTGACACTTCAACCCTGCACAAGGCATGTCGAGATACTTCTGTGATGTTTTTTTCCGCCGCCATCCGGCTGGATGCGCTATAGCACACATGCGCCGCACAGTCCCGTCACACGTCTCGGACAGCAGTCACGGGGGGCTACCCGCCCCCGCCCGGGAGGGTGTCAGTCCCCGAATGGGTTGGAGCTGAAGGGATTCCACGTGAAGCTCGCCCCGTGCTGCAGCGCGACGAGCGCTGCCGCGACCCCGCAGACGGTGAGCAGCCCGGCCACGAGCTGGGTCCCCAGGCCGGCTGGGACGACACGCCGCGCGATCGAGCGCGACCCCCGCCGCAGCGAGGCGCCGCCGGGTCCCCACCACAACATGAGCAGACCGACGGCCCCACCGACGGCCAGCGTGACCGGCGCTCCCGGACCGAGCTGCGAGCCATTCGTGCCGGCAAGGAGCAGGGCCGTGGCGAAGACAGCGGCCAGAGCGACCGCGACGGGCAGCAGCATCCCCACGGCGGTCGCGATGATGCCGACGACGAGGTGCCAGGGGCTCGAGACCACGGCGAACGGCACGTCGCTGCGTCGCCGTCCGTAGTCGTAGCGGCGCAGCACGAGCGCCGTCACGGAGCGGTCCGTGGCGCGTGCGAGCGCCGACAGCACGACGAGCACGACGAGGGCGATGCCGGGCCACGCCGTCAAGGCGCCGACCCACGCCACCGCCACCGCGGCGAGCAGCCCCGTGCGCATCGGCAGCCCGATGCGGGGGTCGCCCTCGCGCTGGGCCTGCTCGTGCTCCTCCTCGTCCCAGTCGTGCTCGTCCCACGCCTGGTCGTCCCATCCCTGGTCGTATGCCGTAGGGCCGGGTGCCGGCTCCCGGCGCACGCTCGTTGGTGGCGCCCACCGCGTCGGCTCGTCGACGGGTGAGCGCACGGGGAGCTGCGCGACGCGCGGGGGAAGAGCGGGCGGCATGACGGCGGTGCCGCCGTTCTGCACGACCTGCGTGTCTCCCGGCGCGGCGGCGGCGCGGCCGTCGTCCCAGGGGCCGCCACCGGGGGCGGGGACCGTCGCGGCCCGCCCTGCGGCGTAGGCCTCGAGCGCCCCGATCACGTCGTCGGCGTGCGGCCGCTGGCGCGGGTCGGGCGACAGCGAGGCCCGTAGCAGCGGGACGAGCCGCGGGTCCACGCCGTCGAGGTCGACGTCGCCGGCGCGAACGCGGGTGAGCACGGCATCCATGCGAGCGCGCCCGAACGGCGGGCGTCCGGACGCGGCATACGTGATCGTCGCGGCCCACCCCCACCAGTCCGTGGCGTCGGTGATCGACGCCCCCTCGACGAGCTCGGGCGAGAGGTAGCCGGGTGTGCCCATGACGAGCCCGCCCACGGTGTGGCGCACGTCATCCTGCAGGTGCGCGATGCCGAAGTCGATCAGGACGGGCTCGCCGTCCTCGATCAGCACGTTGCCGGGCTTGATGTCGCGGTGGACCACCCCGCACGCGTGGATCGACCGGATCGCCTCCGCGACGCCGCGCGCCAGGCGCAACAGGTCTGCCGGAGGCAGCGGGCCGCGCTCCTCGACGACCTCGTCGAGGGCGGGTCCGGGCACGTAGCGCGTCACGATGTAGGGACGGGGGGCCATGACGTCGGCGTCGATGACGCTCGCCACCCGCGCGTCCCGGATGCGCGAGAGCGTGTCGACCTCGCGTGCGAGTCGCTGGCGCGCCTCGGCGTCATGGGCCACGTGAGCGCGCAGCACCTTGATCGCCACCGCCCGCCCCCTGGGGTCCAGGGCCAGGTGGACGACGCCCATCCCGCCCTCACCGATCTCCTCGATGAGGCGGTAGGGACCGATGCGCTGGTCGGTGCCGAGGGCCGGAGCTGCGGGCCCTGACGGGACCCTGCCCGTGCGCGCGCCCGAAGGCGGGCTCGGCACCCGCGCGGTCCGGTCGTACGCAGTCATTCCCCTACGGTAAGCGACCGGGCGCCCGAGCCATGAACCCTGCGGCAGCGTGCCGCGGAGTGTCCGGTTTCCTCCCGGTCACCGGGATGTCCGTGACGTTCAGTGGCTGATGTAGTCGCGCAGCTGGTCGCGCTCCGACTGCAGCTCGGAGAGCCGGTGCTTGACGATGTCGCCGATGGACACGATGGCGGCGAGCCGGCCCTCGGCGTCGACGATCGGCACGTGCCGTACCCGCAGCTCGGTCATGGTGGCGGCGAGGTCGGCGATGTTGTCGTCCGTCGTGCCCGTCGTGACCTCGCCCGTCATGATTCGCGACACGGGGCCGTCGAGGACGCCCGGCCCATGGCTGTGCAGGTGGCGCACGACGTCGCGCTCGCTCACGATGCCCTCGACGGACGAGCCGTCCGTGCTGACGACGACCGCACCGATGCGATGCTCCGCCAGCAGGGCGAGCAGGTTCGAGACGGTCTCCCCGGGCTCCACGGTGATGACCTCGCTGCCCTTGTGGCGCAGCACGTCAGAAACCTTCACGGCGACTCCTTCACCTCGAGCGATGCCTCTCCCGGCGGCCCACTCACTCCGCCACAGAGGCCATGACTCGACCCTAGAGCGGGACCGGACGGGCCGCCAGCATTCGGTCGTTAGAGTGAGTCGACCCGCGTCACGTCGCATCCCCGTCCCGGCGACCGGGGTACGAAGCACGGCGACACCACCCCCGAGTCCAGGAGTTGATCGCGTGCCGGCAGCCCGGCAGAGCTACGACCTCGTCATCGCCGCGAACCGCCTGCCCGTCGACAAGGTGGTCACCGACGACGGTGAGGTGGAGTGGCGCCGCAGCCCGGGCGGGCTGGTCACGGCCATGGAGTCCGTCATGCGCAGCCAGCCGGGCGCGTGGGTGGGCTGGGCC